>CANQUO010000066.1 GCA_947627085.1 uncultured Oscillospiraceae bacterium | reverse complement strand
AAGGCCGCACCCCCGTCACCCGGGGCTACACCCTCAAAAACGGCAAAACCGTATTCGTCCTGGCCGAGGGTCGGCTCGTGAACCTGGCCTCCGGCGACGGCCACCCGGTTGAGATAATGGACATGTCCTTCGCCATCCAGGCCCTGGCCGCCAAATACGTGGCCGGCCACCGAAACGCCCTCCCCACCGCCGTCCTCCCCATCCCCGACGAGATCGACACCCATGTCGCCCTCCTCAAGCTCTCCTCCTCCCGCATGACCATCGACACCCTCACCCCCGAACAACAAAAATATCTAAATTCCTGGTCCGTCTGACCCGGAAATAAGGTCGCGCCTCCGGCGCTTATTGAAAACGGGAAGGTTTAGAACCTTCCCCTACGCAAATTCATGAAAAATCTCCAATTCAACCCGTAGGGGCGGGTTCCAAACCCGCCCGCTCCCCCGCCCCGCCCGTAGGCGATACCCCTGGCTCCTTCTCGTAGAAGGAGCTGTCACCGCAGTGACTGAGGAAGCGAGGCCCCGGATACTTGCCGCACCCCCAATAACCCGTTCTCCACACCTCCCCTTCACAAAATCCCGCGCCCCCTTCCCGGGGGCGCTTATTTGATTATTGTCTGATCCCGATTCAAAATTCGTAAACGTACAAGCTTGTCACCTTATCGTCAAGCGTATCAAGCGTATTACCGCTGATAGCGATTCGGTCATTGTCAAGCCAGTAACATTCAAACTCAAAAAGTCCCTCCGGTCTTGCGCGGTCAAGCTCAATAGCTGTGCCCTCCGCCAAATCTATAACGCCGAGGCGGGTCACAAACATCATTCCGCTGTCGTCATACTCCGCGTACAGAATTTTGGTGCCGTCGGGGCTGACGCGCATAGTGGCCTCAGCGTCGTATGTGAAGCCATCTATCGGAATCGACGTGCCGGCCTTGAGATTCAGTACACTCACTCGTCCGGCCTCGTCCACTTCAAGGCAATAATTCCCAAGAATAACCACCCCATATGGGCCCGGCTCATTAAACTCATTGAACACGCGCTCCCCGTCCAGCACCTTTGCCGTCGAACCGTCAGCCGGGTCGTAAAGCCAGCAATCCACATTGCCTGCGCCTAGTCCCACAGCATCGAACCATTTGAGCATTTGAACACTTCCGTCATTCAGGAGGCAAGCCATATTAAATCCGCCGACCCCCGTGAGCTCAGAGAGTGTCGATACCTTACCTGTCTTAAAATCAAGATAAGACCATCCGTCGTCCCTCTCCAGCAGCGCGCCGCTCATATCAGGCGCGAAATCAGCCCTTTTGAGATCGTCCATATCCTCCGCGTCCGTTCCCTCAAAGAGGTCCCTCGCTTTACCCGTATCCAAATCGTAATAAAAGTATTTACTGCATCCATCCAAGACAAGTTCGACAACTACCGTTTCGGTCTCGCTTGGTATCGTACTTACCGAAGCGCTCACATCACCGGTGGCCTCCGGCGCAAGGTTCCGGCTGGGTTTAAACACGCTGAGCTCTCCGTTATGTTCATACCAGCAGAAGCTACCGCTAAACAGGACGCCTTCCATAGCAACGCTTATTTCGCTTCTGTTTACCTTAACATCAGCGTCCACAGCCTTGTTTCCCTCAATATTCCAGAAGCTGACAGGCACTGTCGCCCCGGTATCCGGGTCTGTCTGTGTTTCACATAAGAGCCCGTCCCGGGCCACATTAAAGCTGCCGTCAAGCTTGATATATTGAGCCCTTACGGTTTCTCCAATGACAGCGCCTGATACGTCGGGCTCCCCGTTAAGCGAAGCATCGGGACCCGGAACGTCCTCCGCCTCGCCGATACGCAGGAGGCTCAAGACAGCGGCGCGAAAATCAGGGCTTGCGGCCATTGCGACTCCGGTAGAACCGATAATGAGAAAAATCGCGGCCATAGCTCCCACAGCTGTGCGGATAAAGCGGCGACTGCCAACCGGCACTTTTTCAGTGAGCACTGCTTCTCCTATCCTGTCCCTGAGCGTCAGGTCGGGCTCAAACTGCTCTATTGCTTTTCTGTATTCATCAGGCTTCATATGTCGTCCTCCAATTCCAGCTTTAATAATTCTCTGCCTCGTTTGAGGCGCATTTTTACCGCGGATACGCTTATTCGAAGTATCCGCGATATCTCCTCCACCGAATATCCCTCAAAATAGTGGAGGTGAACGGGGCCTTTGTATTTTTTGGGAAGGTTCACGACCGCGTATGCCAAATCATTTCCGCCCTGATCCGGCACCGGGTAACTCTCCTCCAATTCAACTATCCGCGACCGCCATGGACCGCGAAGCTGGTCGAGGCACAGATTTGCCGTAACTCGAAGAAGCCAGCGTTTTTCATGCTCCTTATCATGAAAAGCGGGCGCTTTCCGAAAAAGCTTAACAAAGACCTCCTGTGTAACATCCTCCGCGTCCGCGTGGTTCCCGAGATACACCATCGCCAGCCGGTAAATCATTGTTCCGTAGGCCTCAAACGCCTCCTCAAACTGTTGCGGTCGCGAATCGCCGGGGTTCATACCGTATCCCTCCCTTCTGTGATAATAACGACGCGGCAAGGTATAAGGTCACAAGGATATCCAAAAAATCTTTCCTCACAGCAGGCCCCCACGCCAAAGTCCGCCAAAATTGCCGTAAATCTCAAATACTCGCCCTATGTCCTATACTTTTACGCAAATAAGTGATAGGCTAACGCTGAAAGGGGTGATTCTCGTATATGGATCAGGTCAAAATCGGAAAATTCATAGCTGAACTCCGAAAAGGAAAAAAGCTGACGCAGGACCAGTTGGCCCAGAAGCTCGGCGTGACGCAGAAAAGCGTGTCAAGGTGGGAAACCGGTCGGAATATGCCCGACATGTCTATTTTACAGCCATTGTCCGCTGAGCTCGGCATAACCGTTTCAGAACTTCTTGACGGGGCAAAGAGTGAAACCAATGGAAAAAACGCCGATGAGGCGATTTGCCGGATCATCGACTATTCGATCGCGTCTAAAGCAAAAAGTGTTTTCAATAACAGGGATGTAAATTTTATAACCGGAGTGATCATAGCTCTTATCGTTGTCCTGCTGATTATCGGGGCTTTTATGGAAATGCGAACAGTGCCTCTTGTTGTATTTGGATTATTGCTCATCGCCGTTGTATTCAGGTTGATTTTTGGAAGATGTCCCGGCTGTGGAAAGCTGTTGCCGCTCTTACCGTCCAAAAAAGCGGCCTGCCCTTTTTGTGGGATAAAACTGAAGTGACTTTCAGAAAGGAAAAAATCATGGGTCTTACAGGAATTTTGTTACTTATCGTATTGGCATTGTCTGTCATTATGATAAAGCTCATCGTTGACGGGATCAGGGATAAGGACTGGAAGAAAGCGCTCGTTTCTATTGTGATTTTTATTTCGATCATCCTGTTGATGTATTTCGGACTACTTAGATTTATAACCTCGATGTGACTTGCCTGTCTAAATCACCGGTAGATTTCCATCCCGGCCCCTTACAAGGTCCCGCCCCGCGGCGTTTCCTCGCGCTCCTGGCCCCCTGTTTTAAAATGGAGCTGTCACCGCAGTGACCGATGGTCCTCCTTGAGGGCCAAATGTTAATCCGCGTTGCTTGCGGCAACGGGCCTTTTAGCCTACAATGGTGCTGACCAAAAGAAAGGAGGTCATATTATATTTGATTCCACGCCGTTTTTCTCCCCGGCTTTGCCGGGAACCGAAAAACATGGCTAATATACCCGAGGTGATTTTAGTGAACATAAGCACAAAAGACATCATACGCGATCTGCGAATCAAGTCAGGGCTGTCGCAGGAGGAGCTTGCCGAAAAGCTTTATGTTACAAGGCAGGCGGTCAGCCGTTGGGAGAACGGAGATACGGTCCCGAACACCGAGACGCTGAAGTTGCTTTCAAAGCTCTTCGATGTTTCGGTCAACACCCTCCTCGGCTCGCCGCGAAGGCTCATTTGCCAGTGTTGCGGAATGCCGCTTGATGACGACGGGCAGATAAGCCGGGAGCCTGACGGCGCTTTTAACGAGGATTACTGCAAATGGTGCTATACGGACGGAGAATTTGTCTACAAAAGCATTGAAGAGCTGACGGATTTTCTTGTCGGACATATGTCGAGTGAAAACTGGCCGCCCGAACAGGCAAGAGCGTTTTTTGAAGCTCAGCTCCCACGGCTTGCACATTGGAAAAAGCAATAGAAATAACCGTGACAAACCGGTCCCGAGCCGGCTTTCAGACCGCGCGCGCAAAAAACCGGGGCTGTGAAAAGCCGAGCTTATATCTGCTCTTTTTTTCACAGCCCCATGCGTCTATTATGGAAGATTTCCCCGTCCACCCCGTAGGGGCGGGTCCCAGACCCGCCCGTCCCCCGTCCCGCCCGCAGGCAATCAGCCTCCCCTTGCTCAAGGGGAGGACCGCCGCGTAGCGGCGGGAGAGGTTCTGCGCCGCTCCTCCGTGGCGCGCGCCCGCTTCTACGAGAAAGCGTCATGGACTTACCCTCATCGCCCCCTCAGCATCCTCCCATAATCCTCCAGCGCAACCTTATTATGCTCCAGCAAATTCTCCGGTAGTCTGTCCAGTGAAAACCACCGGACTTGGCTGACCTCCTCCGGCTGGAGTCGGAGCACACCTGTGTACCCGTGGCACCAGTGGACTATATCCACCACCATCACCTCGTCCCCGTTGGGGTACACGTGCCGAAACTCCGGCCCCGAATAGGCCCTCAGCAATCTCGGCTCCACGGGCTTTATGCCCAGCTCCTCGCCTATCTCCCGGTAAAGGGCCTCCTCCACCGTCTCCCAGAGCTCAATGGCCCCGCCGTGGTTTGCCCATTTCCCGTCGTCCGCACGCTTTTGCAATAGCACATTCCCCGCGCCGTCCCCGATGATGAGGCAGGCGCAGGGCATGATGAGCGGCCTGTGGCCCACGGTCTTTCTCAGGTCCGTGATGTAGCCCATGTCACCGCCCCTTTCTGGCCACCAGCCTGTTTATGGGCACGCCCTGCTCCCGGAATTTGGCCTCGTAATCCGTCATGCTCCCCCCGGTCCCGTCCGGCGCGAGGTCGTTCGTCACCTCCGAAAGCTCCCAGCCCTCGGCCGCGAACTGCTCCACGGACCAGTCAAAAAGCGGCCTGTTGTCCGTCTTGAACCAGATTTCTCCCCCGGGCTTCAAAATATGCTCGTATATTTTCAAAAACGACGGCGCCGTCAGTCTCCGCTTGAACTGCCTTGACTTGCGCCAGGGGTCCGGGAAGTTTATGTATATCCGGTCCACCTCGCCGGGAGCAAATATTTCCTCGCATTTCGCGGCGTCAAGGTCCAAAAAGCGCACGTTTTCAAGCTCGGCGTCCCGGGCCCGCTCCATGGCCATCACCATGGCGTCCAGCACCCGCTCCACAGCCGCGAAAAACACCCGGGGCCGCTCCGAGGCCATCCCCACGGTGAACCGCCCCTTGCCGCACCCCAATTCTAAATGAAGCGCCTCAAAGCCCGGGAAGTCCTCAAGCCACCTCCCCCTGTGCCCCTCCGGCTCCCTCACCAGAAGCTCCCCGCACCTCTCGACACGGGGAATAAGATTAGGTTTTTTTCTCATCCTCATAAGCTCACCTCCCCACTATTTTACCACGCCCCACCAAAAAAGCCAACCCACCCCTTGCCAAAACCTCAAAAATGTATTATAATACCTCAGTCGCCATCTCCATATCCTTTTTGGGCGCGGAAACGCAAATCACCGTCCCATCAAACCCCACCCCCGCACTACTGCAAGCCCCCGTTTCCCCATCCACCAAAAATGTAGTCAAACCCATATTTGACCACACCCCCAAACCCAAATATCCGGGTGTAGCCCAGTTGGTAGGGCGCGACATTTGGGAGCGGGTAACATCGTCGCCGCGCAATTCAGCACCCACCGCGAAAAACCCGCACAGCTCTAATCGTTTTCCCATTTTCACTCCCCACAAAAGTCTCCGCAAAAAGTGGCTTGACCACATAGTTGACCACAACCGCGAAAAATTGAATATCCGGGTGTAGCGAAGCTTGGTATCGCGCTTGCTTTGGGAGCAAGAGAACGTGGGTCCGAATCCCACCACTCGGACCAGATGAACGCGCCCCCGTTTTCGAACTTTTTTATCGAAAACGGGGGCGCGTCTTTTTGAAAACCGTTGCGGGAGTAAGAAAATTTGAAAACAGCAGAAATCAGATAATAATCAAAACTCCCCATTTTCGCAAACTAAACTTTCGTGAGAAGCACGGTTTTTAGACAGCGGTTTCTCATAAAAAAACAATCGCCTATTGTCACACATATTTTATTCCTTCTGGCAGATTTTCAAAAACCTCGCGTCAAAAGCCTTTCTAAAAAGTAGGAGTTTTAACCACTTACTCCAAAATAGCACTCTTTCTTTGACGGAAAGAGTGCTATTTTGGTTGTTTCTGGGGGGATCTTATTTTCTCTTTTTCGGCGCGGCGACGGTCCTCCTTGCGCAAATCGCGTCCCAGGCGGAGTCGCGGACAGGGAACTCCTTCAAAAGGTCTATGATCGCCTGCTTGTCCAGATAAAACGACTTCGTTTGGGAACGGAAGAGCACGCCCGCAATGCCCTGTATCCTGACGATGCTGCGCAGGGCCATTTCCTGGCTGCCGGTGAAACGCACCTCCGGAGAGCCTTTTTTCGCGGCGGTGCCGCTTGTGTAGGCCAGCACCCATTTCCCGTCCTGGTTCCTGACATGCTCCAGAACGTAGACGCACTTTTCGCAGGCCCCATCCAGCGGGTCCATGCTGATGCGCGCCACAAGCGTGAGCTTTTCGTCCGGGAAACCTTTGCGCAGCGCGTTGATCACGGAAGTTCTCCGGCCAGTACTCAGGCTCCTTGCCAACGCCAGATTTGATCGGGTCGCCGGCTTTTGGCGGACGGGGGCCTCGCGGGCGCTTTTCCTGGCCCTCAGCTCCTCCAGGAATTCCTCCTCAGAAAAATAATCGTTGGGGTCAAGCCCCAGCTCCTCCGCCTGCTCCGATACATCCATCGGCAGATATTCGGCCCAGTCCTGTTCTCGCTCCTCGATTGCCTCCTCATATTCCTCTTCCGTTTCGAAGTCCTCCGGGTCAATGCCGTAGTCATTGTCGTCGCACGTTTCGCGCCAGTCGTATTTTTGGCGTTCCTGCTCCTCCCGCTCCGCTTTTTCCCGGTCATAAAGCGCCTCGTCAAAGGAATCGAGCTCGTCGCCGCAGGGGCTCTGCCAATCGTCCTCCGGTTCCTCCTTCTCCTCCTTGGCGGTTTCCTCGAAGATCTTATACGCGATCCACTCCTCACCAGGGTCGGTTTTGCCGTCGCCGTTGAAATCGAATAATCTGCCAAACAAGCCGCCGCTTTTCTTCTTTCCCATATTGCCGACTTCCTTTCCGTACTCGCGAAGCGAAGGGCTTAACAGTGTGAGAGGGGTTTTCGTACCCATCATAGCACAGGAAATGAGGAAATACAATTAAATTACTGCCATCCAAGTAATTTTGGGCGGCAGTAATTTGTGATGTTCTTTTTTAGATTAGGCTGTGTAAATCTCGCTGTCTCCTACTTCTTGTCTCTCATCGCCATTTCACGGTCCTCCCGGACCCACACCCGGAATACCTGCGCCGAGCTGCCGGCCTTGTTGCCGATGACGTTCATGACCGCGCATTTCTTTGTGTACATTGTTGCACCTCCAAATTATTCACCACGGAGAGCACAACAAAAGCGCGGAAAAGGCAAGGGGTTTGCGTTCGAATTGCGTTTGGGAAAGGCGTTGTCCCCGGAGTTTTATTTCGATGTGTCCCGGTGCTTATCCATCCACTCCACGATTTCAAAATATTCATCGATCTCAGTGCGTGCTTCCTCCTCAGACATATCAAAATGCGTCTTGAGCAGATGTAGGACTGTTTCGATCGAGCAGTCCTGCGAAAACTTATCCCGTATCAGATCCATCGGCTCCATGGGGCGACCTCCACATCATGATTTTCCGGCGCAAGCCTGAATAAATACATTATATCATACTCATTTGCAAAATGAAACCCATATCATTATGGTTGAAAAAGGCGGAAAAATGGTATAGACTGTGAGCACACAATAATCGGATGGATCGATGAGATTTTGGGCATCCGGTTCATCAACTGGGAGCTTATAGGCGGCCTTGTCTATGAGCTGACCCTTCACCCTGCCGGAGCAGGGCTTCGCGGTCCTGGCGCTCATTCCCATCTTCCTCTACAACGGCAGGCAGGGGCCGCACTCCAAAAAGCTCCGGTACGCCTGATACGGGTGTAGTATTCTGATGTTGATTCTGATTTGAGGTCTTACTCTATGAAAAATCTCTACGACACCGACGATTTTTTCACCGCCTACGCCCAAATGCCCCGGAGCCGGGAGGGGCTTTCCGCCGCCGGGGAATGGCATCAGCTTGAGCCGCTCATCCCAACGCTCACGGGCAAGGTCGTGCTGGATCTGGGCTGCGGCTACGGCTGGCACTGCAAATATGCTGCCGACCACGGCGCAGCCTCGGTGCTGGGTATCGACCAGAGCCAGCGGATGATTCAGGAGGCAGAGGCGCGCAATGCGGACCCGCGCGTCACCTACCGGGTCTGCGATTTGGAGGAATACGATTACCCAACAGCCGCATTCGACCTGGTGATCTCCAACCTCGTCCTCCACTATGTGCCCGATCTGGAATTAATTTTTGAGAAGGTTTATCGCGCTTTGAAGCCCGGAGGCACATTCCTTTTTAACATCGAACACCCTGTTTTCACCGCCGGTGTCCGGCAGGAGTGGCTATTGAATGAGAACGGTGTACCTGCGGCGTGGCCCGTTGATAACTACTTCTACCCCGGTCCCCGTGAGACCGTTTTCCTCGGCCAGCCGGTCCTCAAATTCCACCACACCCTGACGCAAATCCTGACAGGCCTCCGCCGCGCCGGCTTCACCATCGACCACGTCGAGGAAGCCCAGCCGTCCGTGGAGATGTTGGCCCTGCCCGGTATGGCCGACGAGATGCGCCGACCCATGATGCTGCTCATCAGAGCGATAAAATTGCAATAAAAATTTTTAGCCATGAAAAAACGGCACGGAGTGGATTTCCGCGCCGTTTTTCGTATTTTTTGGCGTCATTTTATCCTCTCTTTTTCTCTCGCTCGCCTCTCCCGCTGACAACCCGGCACGGTTATACATTGAGGGGGTCCCCCCTTCGCGGTAAGTAAGCGGAAGGGCGGGCGGCTACGCCTGCCAAACTCAAATTTGAAAGGAGATTTTTTATGACAGAGAATGCAAGAGAGGACTTCACTTTAGATGCGGAGCAGGAGCAGATTTTGGACGGCTTGACGGCCCTGATTTTAGCAAACGAGCGGCGGGCCAGCGTGCTGAACCTCGCCAAATACGCCAAAATCGAGGCCGCCTACGCTCTCCTGCGGGCGCTCACCCGCGACATGGAGGGCGTGCGTCTCACCTACGCGCTCCATGAGCCCTTCAAATCCACAGGCTTCATCTCCCTGGAGGGGGAGTCGCTGGAGTTTTACCGCCTGCCCCTCTTCTCCCGCGCCGCCAGCCTTGCGGACAACATTGAGATTTACCCCCTCATCGGCGACCGCGTGCGCATGACGTTCACATTTCTCGGTCTGACGGTACCGATTGAATAGGTCGTGGGAAAAAGATTTCCGCGAAACGCCGGAGGACGCCGGCGTCAAACCAGACTCCTACGATTTTGATTACAGCAAATGAAAAATGTAATTGAACGGACTTTCCGGCAGCGGGCATCCGGGAAAAACCTATGTCCGCTGCCCGTTTTCGCCTTTTTAGATTAGGCAGTGTACTTTTTGCCCTCCTTCTCCAGCCTTATCCTCTCCCTCACCTCCCCGATCATCTTCTCCAGCATGGGCTCCACTTCTTCGCGGGTTTTGGCGTAGACGGTGTGGACCTCGCGCTTGCCTTGGGCGTTGGTGGGGGTGTAGCGACCCTCAAACAGCTGATCGTTTATCTGGTATATCCCGCCGGTGCCGGATTTGCGGATCTTGCCGGTGTAGGGGGTGAATTTGGGGGCGCGGGTCTTGGGGACGGGGGACGGTTTGGGCGGTTCGACGATTGAGGGGGT
>CANQUO010000065.1 GCA_947627085.1 uncultured Oscillospiraceae bacterium | reverse complement strand
CTCGTCAAGAAGGTCCCCGGTGCCGTGGCCGTGGAGGGCCGACAGGGCTATGGGGTCCCCAAGTCCGAGGGCGTAAAACTCGTATATATCCGGGTTTACCGGACCAATCGAGTCCATCTTGTTCACCGCCAGCACCACGGGCTTGCCGCTCCGCTTGAGCATGGCCGCCACCTCCTGGTCCGCGGCGGTGACCCCGGTGGATATATCCCCCACGAACACAACGACGGTCGCCGTGTCTATGGCGATAAGGGCCTGCTCACGCATGAAGGCCAGTATCTCGCTGTCGGCGGTGGGCTCTATTCCCCCTGTGTCAACTATGTCAAAGCTCCGCCCCGCCCACTCACATTTGGCGTAGAGCCTGTCACGGGTGACGCCGGGCGTGTCCTCCACTATGGACAGGCGGGCCCCCGCAAGCTTATTGAATAAAAGGCTCTTGCCCACGTTGGGCCGGCCCACTATGGCAACTCGCGGTCTCATTTCTACCTCCGATCTACATTTACGAAAGGAACACCCTCAAAAGCTCCCCTCCGCCGTTTTCCATTGGCACCACCGGGACGCCCAGGGCCGCGGACGCCTGGTCCGTGGTCACGTCGTCAAGAAATACGTTCTCCCCGTCCCGGAGCATCCTGTTCGTTATATATACCCTCTCCCCCAGGTCCTTAAGCCTAAGCTGAGCTATCAGGTCCCCGCCGGTTATGAGCCCCGCCACGTCTATGGTGTGGCCGAAAAAGTCGTTGACTATGGGGTAGACTCTCACATCTATATTCGGGAATTTCTCCCTTGCCAGCGTAAGCAGTTTTTCTATCGTCCCGGCGGCGGACACCCCTGTTGCGATCGACGCCGGCGTGCCCACGGCGGGGCCGGACGCGTCCTCAAGGGCCTCCTGAAACTCCGAATATAGAAGCCTCAGCATACCCACGCCGTTTTCCAGCTGTGGATAGCCCTCGTAAAAATCCTCCTCTGGCACCTCTCTCCCGGCCTTCAGATACATCTCGTCCGAGCAGAAGAATATCCGGCTCCCGTGGCGCTTAAGGCATTTTTCCGAAAACGCCTCCACCCGGTCGATGGTCTTAGATGCCAGCTCCTTATCAAAGGGCTTTAAGGGGTACAGCCCCTCCCTGAATTTCGTAAGTCCCACGGGTATGACGGAGCAGCTGTGGACCTGGGGCGCGAGATGCGCCAATTTTCTCATGGTCTTATCCAATTCATGCCCGTCGTTGAGCCCGGGACAGCAGACTATCTGGCAGTTAAGCTCAATACCCGCCTTCGCGAACCTTTTCAGTATCTCTATCCCACGCCCGGCGTTCCTGTTGCCCAGCATCCGACACCGAAGCTCCGGGTCCATCGTGTGGACGGACACGTTTATGGGGGAAATTTTAAGGTCGATGACCCTTTGTACCTCCCTCTCCCCCATGTTGGTGAGTGTGAGGTAGCTCCCCGTCAGAAAGGACAGCCGCACGTCGTCGTCCTTGAAATAGAGCGTCTCCCGCATCCCCGGGGGCATCTGGTCCACGAAGCAGAAAACGCAGTTATTGGCGCAGGACCGGGCCGAGTCCATAAGGTAATCCTCAAAATCAAGCCCCGCATCCTGTCCCGGCTCCTTCTCCACAGTGTATGTGAGCTCCGCCCCGTCCCTCTCAACGGTGAAATCACACGTCTCGTCGTAGGCGTAGTACATGTAGTCCAGCACGTCCGCGACGCGGTTGCCGTCTATGGCAAGGAGCCTGTCCCCCGGCCTTATCCCGGACAAATCCGCCGGGGAGCCGGACGCCACCGTCTTTATCCTGTTTCTCTCTCCGGACATTCCTGCCCCTCCCCTCGCACCGGACTTCTCAATAACGAAAAAGCGGCGGGTTTATGCCCGCCGTTTTTCTAAAGCTCGCTATTACTCGTTCACAGATACGACTTCACGGCCATTGTATGTGCCGCAGGCCTTGCAGGCTCTGTGGGGCAGATGGAGCTCGCCGCACTTCGGGCAAGCCACGAGCGCGGGAACGCTCAGCTTCCAGTTGGAGCCGCGCCTCTTGTCTCTCCTCGCCTTGGACACTTTCCCCTTCGGTACCGCCATAATGACACCTCCTACGAAAATTCATTCTTCTTCCAGAAGCTGACTTAAAGCAGCCATTCTGGGGTCCAGGTCCTCAGCGCATCCGCAGGGCCCTTCGTTTAGATCCTTGCCGCATTTCGGGCAGAGGCCCCTGCAATCGCTTTTGCAGAGCACCCTCGGCTCAAAATTGAAGATCATCGCGTCCCTCGCTATCTCGTCGAGATCGGCAAAGCCGTCGTCAAGAAGATAGTAGTCCTCGTTGTCCTCATCCTCAAGCTCCTCGGTGAGGTATGCGGCGCCCTCGTACCGAAAAGTCCTTGAAAACTCCTTAAGACACCTGGCGCACTGACAGAGCATGTCCGCCTGGATGTCGTAGCGCGCCTTTAAAAGTCCCGCGTGGTTTTCCACCCGCCCCCGAACGGTGATGGGCGTCAAATATTTAAGGACCCCGTCGAAGGTCAGCCCCTCCCGGTCAAGCTCGAACTCAAAGTCCTCGCTCCTCCCCGGCGAGGCGATAAGCTCCCTGAGATTCATCCTCATAAAGCCCACCCCTTCCAAGTCGCGCCTTGATATTATAATAAATCCTTGCAAAAATGTCAATATCTTTTTTGAAACAACAATAAAAAAGTGAGCCGTCTCACGATAAGACGGCCCACTTTTTTGTATCTTTCTTATCAGCTTGAGAATTTTGTAAGCGCGCGGTAGACCATGGTGGCGGCCTGGGCGCGGGTGGCGGGGCCCTTGGGGTCGAGGAGCCCGTTGTTGCCGTTGATTATGCCGTTGTCCACACACCAGTTGACGGCGGTCACGGCATAGCTTTCAACGGAGTCCACGTCGGGGAAGTCCGGCGTCTTATCGCAGGCGGGCTTGTCAAAATAACGCCAGAGCATGGTGGCGATCTCCTGACGTGTAACGGTCGCCTCGGGCCTTAAACCGTCGGAGACCTCGGCGCCCACGCACCACTCCATACCGGCCTTGTACCATGGGTCGCCGGCGGTATCCACGCCGTCAGCCCGGGCGAGAATCGTCATGAGCATACCCCGGGTGGTGGTCACGTTGGGCGAGAATTTTCCCGCGCCGGTGCCGTTCATAAGATTATTCTCCGCCATATACTCCGCCGCCTCCGCGCACCACTCCGGCACATCGGTAAAGGCGGGGGTATCGGGAGTGGTGGGAGTGGTAGCCTCGTCGGAATAGGGGTTGACAAAATACCCAAGCTTACCGTCCTTGAGTACGACCACGTATGTGCCGTAGCTGTCATCTAAAAGGTCTCCCGAGCTGTAAGCGAAGCAAATATCGTCAAAATCATCCGGTTCGATCACCCTGTTGCCGTCCCGGTCGACGTAAATGTTGCCTTCATCTCCATAGACCAGCGCAAGGCCGCTGTTAAATTCCATCATGCGCGTTGAAGCGATTCTCGGCATTATCTCCTTGCCCGTAAGGTCGAGCAACGTCACCAGAGGCTCGTTATCTACAACGGTATATGCCCGTATGCGATCTTCACTTATCCAACTGGAGTACCCGTAGTCGTACTCTTTTCTGGAGAAGGTCCCCACGGTGTTCCCGGTCTTGTCTAAGACCCTGACGGTATCGCCCTCGGAGACTAACGCGTGGCCACCGTTGAATTCTCCCGCGCTGTCGTATTTAATGGGAATGACTGTTTTTCCGCTCTTGTCCACATAGCCGTATTTCAGCGTATTTGTTCCATCCCTTTTGCCCACGGCAATAAGACCGTCGTAGCAAAGGCCCATCGAATCGTATTCACAGGGTATGACCTCCTTGCCAGTCGAGTCTATGGCCCCGTACTTCATGCTATCGTTCCTTACAGCCGCTATGCCGTCATTAAACGGTTCGATATAGTTATATTTCCCCGGCTTCACAAGATAGTTGAATTTCATGTCTAAAACCGCGTAGCCGTCATTAGAAGAACGGACGAGGGCGGCGCCGTTTTCAAAAGGCATGGCAAGCCAAAGCTCGTCTGTGTACATCGGATTTCCATTGGTATCTATATACCCGTCTTTATAACCTGTTTTTTCCGAATTTGAGTGAACCGCCGCGTACCCATCGTAGAAGGGAGTCGCGTCATAATATACAGGTCCCAGAATCACCTTCCCGGAGGTGTCCATAAAGCCGTAGGCGTCAATATCTACATTTTCACCGGCAACCCCTATCATCGCCCGGCCTTCATTGAAGGGAAAGATGAAATAATCCCCGTATTTGTCCGTCCGGCGTCCCGTCGCCACGTCAATGTTCATCACACTGTACCCTTCATCGCCGATAAGTAGCAGAGAGAATATCCCAAACTCCTTTACGTAGCTTGCGTCGACCACATTATGGTCGCCAATCGTCTCATTGAACCATTTTACATCGAGCTTTTTTTCTCCCGCCGCCAGGGCCGGGGTCGCGACCGCCGCGCAGAGTATGAGCGCGAGGGCCAGAGCCAAAATGCGTTTTTTTGCTTTCATGTCTTTTCCTCCTTGATAATAATGATTTTTCTCCCGGCATACCGGGGAAGTATCGCCGCTCCCCCGGTATTTTTCGCCGTGAGAAAAAACAAAAATCGCGCGTGGCGGGCAAGGAGACCCCGACACACACGCGAACATAGCAACACGAGCCTAATTATACTTGCAAAAAATCAAAGTACAAGTTAAAATAGACATGGTGCAGAGTAATTCTGTTGTGTGGGTGACTGCGACACCCGCGCAGGAGTGAAGGGGGGCCCAATCCCCTTCACTCCGCCGCTATTTTGTTTTCCTCGTGCTTATTCTACCGCATTTTATCATAATTGGCAAGAGTTTTTTGAGCTTTATGGCATTGCCACAGCTACTCCTTTCGGAAGGAAGATCGCGACTTGAGAGAATTCACCATAAATCAAAATGACTCCGGCCAGAGGCTGGACAGGTTCGTCGGGAAGGCCGTGCCGCTGCTGCCGGAGGCGCTGTTGCAAAAATATATAAGGTTAAAGCGGATAAAGCTCAACGGCAAGGGAGCCAAGCGCGACGTGAGGCTCTCCGCCGGGGACGTGGTCTCCATGTATATAAACGATGAGTTTTTTGAAAAGCCCACGGAGGACAACGCGTGGCTACGGATAAACACGCCGAGGGTCAACGTGGTCTACGAGGACGATAATATCCTCCTGGCCCACAAAAGCGCCGGGGTGCTGTGCCACTCCGGGGACGGGTGGGAATACAACACGCTCATATCAAACATAAAGGCATACCTCTATAAAAATGACCAGTGGGACCCGAAGGCCGAGAACTCCTTCTCCCCCGCCCTTTGCAACCGCATCGACCGGAACACCGAGGGGCTGGTCATTGCCGCCAAGACCGCCGAGGCGCTTCGGATCATAGATGAAAAAATAAGAGCACGGGAGATAGACAAATTTTATCTCGCCGCCGTCCACGGGAGGCTAAGTCCCCCGGAGGGGGAGCTTTCGGGCTTTATTTTCAAGGACAGCTCCAAAAACCGGGTCTACGTCCGTGAAAGGCCCGAGCCCGGGGCCCGCTCGGCAAGGACAAGGTACAGGACCCTTCAATATAAAAACGGCCTCTCCCTTTTAGAGTGTGAGCTCCTCACCGGCCGCACCCACCAGATAAGGGCACAGCTTGCCCACGCCGGCCACCCGCTTTTGGGGGACGGCAAGTACGGCAAGGACCGGCCCGACGGGGAGCTTTTGGGCCAGGCGCTGTGCTCATATAAGCTAAAATTTTCCTTTAAAACCGACGCCGGTTCGTTAAATTATCTGAAAGACCGTGAGTTTACGGTCCCGAAACCGTCTTTTGTCGAAAAATATTTTATTTGACCGAAATATTTGTTGACATTCCTGAATATTATCTGTATATTTATTTCGATATCCGTGAGGAGTCTTGGTTGGAAGCTGGGGGTCTTCACGGATTTACTAATCTGTAATCTGTTCGGCCGTGCTTGCGGTCGAGAAAAGAGGGGGAGGATAATGTCCAAAGAACTCATACGTCTCAAAGACGTGACCATGACCTTCGACGGCGAGACCGTCTTAAAGGACATCAACATCTATTTTAATGACAAGGAATTCCTCACGCTGCTTGGGCCCTCGGGCTGTGGCAAGACCACCATGCTCCGTATAATCGGCGGCTTCCAGACGCCGACCTCGGGAGACGTGCTATTTGACGGCGTGAGGATAAACGACGTTCCTCCGCACCTGCGGCAGGTGAACACGGTGTTCCAGAAGTACGCCCTTTTTCCCCATCTGAACGTCTACGACAACGTGGCCTTCGGCCTTCGCATACCCCGGGAGACCGAGGGGCCGGGCGGCAAGAAGCAGAAGGTGAAGCTCCCCAAGGCCGAGATAGACCAGCGTGTCCGGGAGATGCTGGAGGTGGTGTCCTTAAAGGGCTTTGAGCACCGCTCCATCGCCTCCCTCTCCGGCGGCCAGCAGCAGCGCGTGGCCATCGCGAGAGCCCTGGTGAACCGCCCCAAGGTCCTTTTGCTCGACGAGCCGTTGGGGGCCCTTGATATGCGCCTTCGCAAGGACATGCAGCAGGAGCTTAAGCGCATACAGCAGCAGATGGGTATAACCTTCATAAACGTGACCCACGACCAGGAGGAGGCCCTGGCCATGTCCGACACCGTGGTGGTCATGAACGAGGGCGTCATACAGCAGATAGGCACGCCGGAGGACATATATAATGAGCCGAAAAACGCCTTTGTGGCGGATTTCATCGGCGAGAGCAACATCGTCGACGGCATAATGCGCGCCGACGGCGTGGTGGAGATATTCAACCGCCGCTTTGCCTGCCTGGACGGCGGCTTTGAGAAGGATGAGCCCGTGGACGTGGTCATAAGGCCCGAGGACGTGGACATCGTCTCCGAGGCCGAGGGACAGCTTCGCGGTGTGGTCACCTCCGTCACCTTCAAGGGCGTCCACTACGACACCATAGTCGACTTCTACGGCTTTAAGTGGCTCATCGAAACCACCGACTACTGCCCCGTGGACAGCCGGATAGGCATAAAGATAGACCCAGACGGGATACACGTCATGAAAAAGAGCAAGTATTCCGGCATGTTCGGCGACTACTCCTCCTACTCCGAGGAGTACGACGAGATAAACGACCCCACCCTTATTGACGAGGATGAGGCGGAGGGCACGGCAGATGAGGAATAAGCGCTCCCTTTTCGCCGTCCCATATGTTATCTGGATGGCGCTTTTCGTTGTGATTCCCATCATCATAATGCTGGTCTACTCCCTCACCGTCCCGGTGGAGACGGCAAACGGGGACGTGCTCCAGGGGTCCCTTGAGAATTTTACCGGCATGACCCTCTACGCCGGGGTGTTCGGCCGGTCCTTCTGGCTTGCCCTTGTCGCCACGGCCATATGCCTTTTCATCGGCTACCCGGTGGCGTATCTCATGAGCCGTGAGGGCCCGGGCTTTCAGCGTGTGGCCATGGCCCTTATAATGCTCCCCATGTGGATGAACTTCCTCCTTCGCACCTATGCCTGGATGTCCATCCTCGAAAATAACGGGCTTTTGAACCAGCTTTTCGCGAAGCTCGGCATAATCTCCCTATATAACCGCTTGACCGGGAGCGGCATAGACCACTTCCAGATGATACGCACCTCCGGCGCGGTGGTGCTGGGCATGGTCTATAACTACCTGCCCTTCATGATACTGCCCATCTACACCGTCCTGGTGAAGCTGGATAACCGGCTCATCGAGGCGGCGGCGGACCTGGGCGCCAACTCCGCCACGGTATTCAGGCGCGTGACGTTGCCCCTGTCCCTGTCCGGCATAGTCTCCGGCGTCACCATGGTGTTCGTCCCCTCGGTGTCCACCTTCGCCATCTCCCGGCTTCTGGGCGGCGGCAAGGAGACCATGCTTGGCGACCTCATTGAGAACCAATTTCTCGGCGGGGCCTATAACCCACACTTGGGCGCGGCAATATCCATGGTCATGATGGTCATCGTCCTTATCTGCATGGTGGTAATGAACCACTTCGGCGACGGCGAGGAGGAGGCGATGATGCTCTGATGAAGAAAAACGGCTTCGGAGGGCGCTCGCTTATCGGCTTGTGCTTCCTCTTTCTCTACCTCCCCATATTCCTTCTCATATTCTTCAGCTTCAACGCCGGTGAGTCCTCCGCCGTCTGGCGGGGCTTCTCCCTTCGCTGGTACGGGGAGCTATTTCAGAACAGGCTCGTCATTGAGAGCCTGGCGACTACCCTGCTTGTTTCTCTTCTCGCCACGGCCATAGCCACGGTGGCGGGGACCTTCGCCGCCATCGGCATATACAGCCTCACGAAAAAATGGCGGGACCCCATACTGGTGGTCAACGACATCCCCATGATGAACGCGGATATCGTCACCGGCGTGTCCCTCTGCCTTTTCTTCGTGGCTTTTTTCAACGGCTGGGGCGGCATCGCCCAGTGGCTCAATTCCTGGCAGAGCGTCATAAAATTCCCCACCCGCATGACCCTGGGCCTGACCACCCTCATAATCGCCCACGTGTCCTTTGATATCCCCTACGTCATTTTGAACGTGTCCCCCCGCCTTCGCCAGATGGACAAAAACCTGGTGGACGCGGCCCAGGACTTGGGTTGCACCTGGATGCAGGCGTTTTTCAAGGTGATATTGCCTGAGATAAAGCCCGGCATCGTCTCCGGCGCCCTCATCGCCTTCACCATGAGCGTGGACGACTTCGTCATAAGCTACTTCACAGCGGGCTCGGCCACCCAGACGCTGGCCATGACCATCTACGGCATGACGAAAAAGCGGGTGACCCCGGTGGTCAACGCCGTCAGCACCCTCATGTTCCTGGCGGTGCTCATAGTGCTCATAATCAACAATCTCCGCTCCGCAAAGCAGGAAAAGCTCAACGCCAAGCGGGCCTCCTTCGAGCCCGTCCGGGAAAATCCCCGCGTGGAGCGCTTCAAGGCATGGCTCACCACCCCCCGTGGGAAGCTCATTAAGCGCCTCACCGCCCTTTGCACCTGCGTCATATTCGTGGGCACGGTGGTGTTCCTCACGGCCTTCACCACCTCCCGCCCCGTTGTGAACGTCTGCTCCTGGGGCGAGTACATCGACGAAAGCCTCATCGACGAGTTTGAGGCCGAGACGGGCATACGGGTGAACTACCAGACCACGGACTCCAACGAGACGCTCTACTCCCTTCTCAAATCCGGCGGCGCGGACTACGACGTGGTGGTCCCCTCGGACTACATGATAAGCCAGCTCATCGAGGAGGGCATGCTGGAGGAGCTGGACTACTCCCAGATACCCAACTTTGAGAAAATCGACCCGCGCTTTCGCAACCTGCCCTACGACCCGGAGAACAAGTATACCGTCCCCTACACCTGGGGCACCGTGGGCATAATCTACAACTCCACCATGGTGGACGGCGAGATAACCAGCTGGTCCTCCCTCTATGACGAGGCAAACTCCGGTCAGGTCCTGCTTATCGGCAACTCCCGCGACGCCTTCGGCATAGCCTTAAAGTACCTGGGCTACTCCGTGAACACCACAAACGAGGACGAGATACGCGCGGCCTACGAGCTGGTGGCCGACGCCAACGAGCGCGGCATATTCCAGGGCAAGGTCATGGACGAGGTATTCCAGGCCATGGAGGGCGGCAACGCCGCCATCGCCACCTACTACGCCGGCGACTATCTCTCCATGCTTGAAAACAACGAGGACCTCAAATTCGTGGTCCCGGAGGAGGGCTCCAACTGGTTCGTGGACGCCATGTGCGTCCTCAAGGACGCCCCCAACTACGACAACGCCATGAAGTGGATAAACTTCATCGCCTCCACGGATTCAAACCTTAGGAACATGGACTACATCTGGTACGCCAGCCCCAACACCGAGGCCCTGGAGCAGTACCCCGCCTGGTACGAGGAGCAGTACGGCGAGGAGCTGGACCCGGAGATCTACGAAATAATGGCCGCCCCCCAGGATGTCCTGGACCGCTGCGAGATGTACACCGTCCTCCCCCGCTCCACCCGTACCCTCTATAACGACCTCTGGATCAGGTTGGGCATTTGATCCTTTAGAAAATCCCATACACAAGGCGCGGCCCCAAGGGGCCGCGCCTCAGCTTGTAGACAAACACCGTCCCCAACCCCACCGAGGGTGGGGTACTGTTCTGCATATTCCGGAAAAAGGTCCTTCTAAGAGCGACGCAAGGGAGTGGTAGTACTCCCTCCACTTGTCGCTCCAGCGCTTTCTTGCCAGCTTCTTTAGATTCATGCACGCGTACGTGAGCGCG
>CANQUO010000064.1 GCA_947627085.1 uncultured Oscillospiraceae bacterium | reverse complement strand
CTGGGCGCGGCCAAGGATGCTCTCGTTCATAAGGTCCCCCACGGTGTCGGGGAACAATGTCATAATGTCTATCCAGTAATTCATCACATGCCCTCGATAAGCCTCAGAGTCACCCTTTTGCCCTCAAGGTCCACGTCGGTGACAAATTCGCCGTTCAGCGGGACGAGTATCTCCCGCGCCCCGTGTATCTCCAGGACCTCGCCACGGGGGAGGGTGATGATGTCCGTTATTTTCCCAAGCTCGCCGCCGTCCTCCGAAAATGCCGCGCAACCCACAAGGTCGCCGATGAGGTAGCCTCCGTCCTCAAGCTCTATATCCCCCCGGGGAACGTAAACGGTCTTATTTTTCACGCTCTCCGCCGCTTCGATGGAGTCGATGCCGGTGAGCTTCGCGATAACAAAGCCCTTCTGCGCCCTCATATGCTCCACCTTGTGCTCCGCGCCGTCAATGAAGAGCCGCGTAAAGCCGCAAAAAGCCTCCGCCGAGTCCGCCCAAGGGTCGATCTTTACCTCCCCGCGCAGCGCGTGAGTATTTATGATTTTCCCGGTCTCAATAAGCTCAAATTCCATATAAAACCCCAGAAGGCGGGCCACCGGCCCGCCCAAAAAAATTTTCCAAATATTTTTTCCGACGACATGCGCGTCGGAAAAAATCCCATTTGTTTTGCGGAGTGTACGGCCCTCCGGGCCGTGCGCGTAGCAAAACGGCAGGATAAAAATTTTGAAATTCCAATTTCAAAATTTTTATCCGCACGTTCCCCCTGCCTTAAAAGCCCACCGGGCTTTTAAGGCAAATTAGTCGACTATATCCACGCTTATATGCAGTCCCTGCCTTTGGGCCACGGAGCGCATGAGGGCGCGAATCTCTTTGGCGATCTTCCCGTGGCGGCCGATGACCTTGCCCATGTCGTCCGGGGCCACACGGAGCTCATAGACGGTCCTGTCGCCGTCCACGCGCTCGGTGACGTTCACGTCGTCCGGGCTGTCCACGAGATTGCGCGCTATATAGATCAGCAGTTCCTTCATGGTGGACCACCAGATCAAAGCACGCCGGCGTTCTTGAGAAGCTTCCTGACGGTGTCGGTGGGCTGAGCGCCGTTCTTTATCCACTCCCTGGCCTTGTCGCCGTCCACCTTGACGGAGTTGGGCTCGGTGCGGGGATCGTAGGTGCCAAGCTCCTCGATGAAGCGCCCGTCACGGGGATAGCGGGAGTCGGCCACGACGATCCTGTAATAGGGAGCCTTCTTGGCGCCCATCCTGCGAAGTCTGATCTTTACCATTTTGTTTGTACCTCCAGATATGATGTGTAAAATAGTTTATTTCAAATATCCTTAATAAAGATAATTGATTACCTTGTACTCCGTACTCCAAACTCAAATAATTTTCGCGGCGACATGTGCGTCGCGAAAATTACCTCTTGTTTTGCGGAGTGTACGGCCCTTCGGGCCGTGCGCGGAGCAAAACGGCAGGAATAATTTTTTTGAATTTCGCAAAATTCAAAAAATTTATTCCGCACGCTCCCCTTTGTCGGAAAAAGGCCGTCAGGCCTTTTTCGACAGTCTCGTCAGAACGGGAACCCTCCGCGTCTCTTACCGCCGCCGAGGAAGGGGGGCAGGCGGCCCTTGGACATCTGGCGGGTGATGTCGCGCATCATCTCGTACTGCTTTAAAAGCCTGTTAACGTCCACCACCTCGGTGCCGGAGCCGGCGGCGATGCGCTTTTTGCGGCTGGAATTTATGATGGAGGGATCGTCCCGCTCGCGCTTTGTCATGGAGAGGATCATGGCCTCGGTTTTTACAAGCTGGCGCTCGTCTATTTTCGCCCCCTGCATGGCCTTGCCCATGCCGCCGGGGAGCATGGAGGCGATGTCGCCGATGCCGCCCATGTCCTTGAGCTGCTGGAGCTGATCGTAATAGTCCGAGAGGGTGAAGGCGTTTTTCCGCATCTTCTCGGCAAGCTCCCGGGCCTTTTTCTCATCGAAGCTCTGCTCGGCCTTCTCAATGAGGGTCAGGACGTCGCCCATGCCAAGTATGCGGCTGGCCATCCTGTCGGGGTGGAAGGGCTCGATGGCGTCGAGCTTCTCGCCAACGCCGCAGAACTTTATGGGCTTGCCGGTCACCGCCCGGACGGACAGTGCCGCGCCGCCCCTGGCGTCGCCGTCGAGCTTTGTGAGCATGACGCCGGTGATGCCCAGGGCCTCGTCAAAGGCCGCGGCGGCGTTCACCGCGTCCTGGCCGGTCATGGCGTCCACGACTAAAAGTATCTCGTCGGGCTCCACCTCGCGCTTTATGGTCTTGAGTTCCTCCATCAGCTCCTCGTCGATGTGGAGCCGTCCGGCGGTGTCGAGTATCACAAGGTCGTTGCCGTGCTTTTTCGCGTGGGAGACGGCGGCCTTCGCTATGTTCACCGGGTTTTCAGTGCCCATCTGGAATACGGGGATATTGAGCTGTCCGCCCACGGTCTCCAGCTGTTTTATGGCGGCGGGGCGGTAGATGTCGCAGGCCACCAAAAGCGGCCGCTTGCCGTTTTGCTTGCGGAGAAGGGCGGCAAGCTTGGCGCCGTTTGTCGTCTTGCCCGCGCCCTGAAGTCCCACCAGCATGACCACCGTCATGCCCTTGGAGCTCACGTTGAGCTTGGCGGTGGTGGAGCCCATGAGCTTTATGAGCTCCTCGTTGACGATCTTTATGACCATCTGCGCCGGGGTGAGGGACTCGAGGACGTCGGCGCCCACGGCCCGGGCCGAGACGTCCTTTATGAAGTCCCGGACCACCTTGTAGCTCACGTCGGCCTCCAGAAGGGCCATACGTACCTCCCGCATGGCCTCCTTTATGTCGGCCTCGGAGAGCCGGCCCTTGCCGCGCAGCTTTTTAAATACGTTTCCTAATTTTTCGGACAGGGATTCAAATGCCATAGCTTAACCTTTCAGGTCGTCAAGACCGTCGTATATACGTTTGGCGAGCTTAAGCGCCTCGCCGTCGGTGAGCTCCAAAAGCCGCGCGGCGTCCGCGCGGAGCGCGTCGATACGGCTCTCCAGCTCCCGAAAGCGCCGGACCACGCCGGTGCGGGCCTCATATCCCCGTAAAAGCTCCTCCGTCCGGCGAAGAACGCCCCGGACGCCCTGGCGGGACACGCCGGTGAGCTCGCTTATCTCACTGAGGCTCAAATCGTCGGAGTAGTAGTACTCAAAGTACTCCCGCTGGGTGTCGGTCAGGAGCTCCCCGAAGAAATCGTAGAGCATGGTGAGCTCATAAGTCTTGTATTCCATCACGTCACCTGTAAAACGTTTTTGTTTTACAGCGGGTATTATACATGGGCCGCGCGGCTTTGTCAAGGAATATTTTCACTTTGACCGGCAGATAATAATGTGACGCGGTCGCGAAGGCCGGTCAGGATAAGCGCGACATCGACGCAAAGAGCGTCAGGGAGGTCAGGATCCATGAAGGACACGGGAATATACATGGAAAACGAGACGCTGGGGAACTTCGCCCGGAACACCGCCGCGATGCTTGAGCCCTCCGGCAAAATCGCGGGCCGCCGGGAGGCCGCCGGCACGCTCAGGGTGCTGAGGCGCCTGAAGGGGCGGCTCACGTCCGCCGGCGCCGGGGAGCTGACCGGGGCCGGGGAGTGGTTTTCGGACAACTGGTATCTGGCCGAGCGGGAGGGCAAGGAGGCCGCCGCGCGGCTCAAGACGGCGGGGCGCCTGCCCCGCGCGCCGGGGGGAAGCCGCTCCTGCGTCGCCGAGGCCGCCTCGGCCCTGATACGCTCGGGCCGAGGAAGGGTGACGGGGGAGAGGATAGGGATATTTCTGGACGAGTATCAGAAAAACCGTGTCCTCACCCAGCGGGAGCTGGCGGTATTTGTGCCGGAACTCAAAGCCCAGCTTTGCGCGTTCCTCGACGAGGCCATGGGCCTTACGGGAAATGAGGAGGAGCAGGCGGAGCTGGTGGGGAACATCTTCACCTCCCTGCGGCTCATCTCCGGCATGGACGTCTCGGACATCCTTGAGGACGTGAACCGGGTGGAGGCCATTTTGCGCTCCGACCCCGCCGGGATATACAAGCTCATGGACGAGGAGACCCGGGCCATTTACCGCCGGGAGATATCCGTCCTTGCCAAAAAGCGGGGCGTCAGCGAGCACGAGGCGGCGAAAAAGGCCCTGGAGCTGGCCCGGGCCGGCGAGGACAGGCATGTTGGGACATATATTTTCACAAAGCCCCTGGGGCGGGAGAAAAGGCCCGCCTCCGGCGGCCTGTATATGGGCGGGATAGTGCTGGCGACGCTCTTTTTTTCGGTGCTACTGGGCATGGTCACGGGCTCGGCGGCGGCTTTTTTGCTGGCGATCTTGCCTCTTTCGGAGATAGTGAAAAACCTCACGGACTTTGTGTGCCTGCGCGCCGTCCACCCCCGGGCCCTTCCGAAGCTTGAGCTGGAGGGCGGCATACCAAAAAAGGGCCGGACCATCTGCGTGATCTCCGCGCTTCTTACGGACCCCGGGGACGGGAAAAGGTACGCGAAGCTCCTGGAGGAGTACAGGCTATTGAACCGTGACGCCGGGGAGAACCTGACCTTCGGCATACTGGCGGACCTCCCCGAGAGCCGGGAGCCCCGGGGCCGGGACGACGGGCGGATACTGGAGGGGGCCAAGGCCGCCGTGGACGAGCTCAACAAAAAATACTCCGGCGGCTTTTACCTCCTCTTCCGGGAGCGGGAGCTGTCGAGCCGGGACAACATCTGGATGGGCCGGGAGCGAAAGCGCGGGGCCATGGAGGAGCTTGTCAGGCTCCTGAGCGGTGAAAAAAGCGCCCTCCGGGCCCTCTCGGGGGAGGCGGAGAGGCTTACCGGCACGGCCTTCATACTGACGCTTGACGCGGACACCCGCCTTACCCGTGGGGCGGCGAAAAAGTTGGTGGGCGCGGCGTTGCACCCCTTAAACGTCCCGGTCATAGACGAAAAGCTGGGCCGGGTGGTCTCCGGCTACGGCATATTCGAGCCCCGCGTGGCCGTGGACCTGAAGGCCGCCGTCAAAAGCGGCTTTTCCAGGATATTCGCAGGGGAGGGCGGCGTGGACCCGTACAGCTCGGCGGTGTCGGACCTGTATCAGGACCTCTTTGGAGAGGGGACGTTCATGGGCAAGGGGCTCATAAACGTGCCGGTCTATAAGCGGCTTTTGGACGGGACGCTCCCGGACAACACAGTGCTCTCCCACGACATACTGGAGGGGGCGTACATGGGTTGCGCCTACGTCTCCGACGTGGAGCTCACCGACGGCTGGCCGTATAAGGTCACCTCATATTTTGCCCGCCAGGAGCGCTGGACCCGTGGGGACTGGCAGAACATCCGCTGGTGCACCTCCTACGTCCGCCGCCGGGACGGGAGCCTTGTTAAAAATACCCTCACACAGCTGAGCCGCTGGAAGCTTGCGGACAACCTCCGGCGGAGCCTCCTGCCGGCCTTCACCTTCGCGGCCTTATTCTTAGGGGCGGTCTCGGCCTCCCCGGGACTTGCGGCGGCGGCTTTAACGGCGCTTATTTCCACCGCGTCCGGAGTTATCCTGACCGCGGCGGAGCTCCTTGTCCGCCGGGACGGCTCGGGCCGCGCCCGGTACCACTCGCCCGTGATCGCCGGCTTTACCGGGGTCGCTGCCCGGTGGGCATTAGAGCTCATGCTCCTGCCCGCCCGGGGCTGGATACAGCTCCGGGCCGCCGCCACGGCTGTGTGGCGCATGTGCGTAAGCCACCGGGGGATGCTCAAGTGGGTCACCTCCTCCCAGTCCGAGATGGGGCGGGGGAACACCCTGGCGGCAAACTACCGGGCGCTCCTGGCATGCCCCGTGGCGGGGCTGGCGGTACTGCTTTTTACCTTCAGCCCCCTGGCCGGGGCGGCGGGGGTGATATGGCTCTTTGCCCCGGCCTTCGCCTGGCGTCTGTCCCTGGAGATACGCAAGACCCGCTCCGTCCCCCAGACCGACAGGGCGTGGCTTCTGGCCCGGGCCCGGGAGATTTGGAGCTATTTTGAGGACAACCTCACGAAGGAGGACAATTTCCTGCCGCCGGACAACGTACAGGAGGAGCCGAATATAGGCAAGGCCCACCGCACGAGCCCCACCAATATCGGCCTTGCCATCCTCTCCTGCGCCGCGGCCTCGGACCTGGGGCTTGTGGGCGAGAGCCGCGCCGCAGATCTGGCGAAAAGGATACTTGAGGCGGTTGAGAAAATGGACAAGTGGCGCGGGCATCTTTATAACTGGTACGACACCCGTACGCTGACGCCCATGGAGCCCCGGTATATCTCCACCGTGGACAGCGGCAACCTTATGGGCGCCCTCATCGCCGCAAATCGGTGGTTCCGGGAGCTTGGGGATGATGAGAGCGCCGCAAGGTGTGAAAAACTGGTGGAAAATGTGGACCTTACGCCGCTTTACGACAAAAAGCGCCGGCTTTTCACCATCGGCTGGGACGTGGGCAAGAACGCACCCAGCGAGGGCTGGTACGACCTTTTAGCCAGCGAGGCCCGTCAGACCAGCTACATCGCCGTGGCGTTGGGCGCTGTGCCGGCGAAGCACTGGCGGGCCCTGGGCAGGGCCCTGGTGAGCCGGGACGGCTACTCCGGTATGGCCAGCTGGACGGGGACCATGTTTGAATACCTCATGCCAAACCTCCTTTTGCCATGCGCCCAGTGCAGCGCCATATCCGAGTCCTCCCGCTTTTGCCTCTACGCCCAGAGGCGAGCCTTCCCAAAGCTCCCCTGGGGCATATCCGAGAGCGCCTACTACGCCTTCGACCCCGGCCTTTCCTACCGCTACAAGGCCCACGGCGTGCCGGTGCTGGCCCTGAAGCGGGGCATGGGCTCAGAGCGCGTGATCTCCCCCTACTCAAGCTACCTCGCCCTGCCGCTTGACCCGGAGGCGGCCGTGAAAAACCTAAAGCGCCTTGAGTCCATGGGCCTTTCCGGGAAATATGGCCTTTACGAGGCCGCGGATTTCACCCTCTCCCGGGCCGGCGCGGGCAGGTTCGAGGCGGTGAGGACCTTCATGGCCCACCACCTGGGCATGAGCCTTGTGGCCATAGCAAACACGCTTTGCGACGACGTGTTCCCCCGGCGCTTCATGTCCGATGAGCGCATGGGGGCGTACAGGGAGCTTTTGGAGGAGCGGGTACCCACGGGCGAGGTGCGACTGCGTCAGCCGCCCCGGGACGTGCCCCAGACCCCCAGACGCCACGAGAGCTCCGGCTTTGAGGAGAGCTTTTCCGAGCTTGACGCCCTGGAGCCCCGGTGCGCGGTCCTTTCAAACGGGAGCTACTGCGTCCTCTTTTCCGAGACCGGGGCCGCAAGGTCCACCTGGCGCGATCTGGCCGTCACACGCTTTGACGCGTCCTTCCCGTGGCGGCCCGGCATCGCCGTGTACCTGGTCACGCCCTCGGGCACTATCCCCGTGACCGCCGCGCCGGACTTTGACGGGTCGGTGAGCTATGAGTGCGCCCTCTCGGACATGTCCTGCTCCGTCCGGGCCAAAAAGGGCGGGTACTCCGCCCTGATGAGCGTGTCCGTCCCGCCCTCCGCCCCCGGGGAGCTCCGGACGGTGGAGGTCTCCGCCCCCGCCGGGGTGGAGGAGGTCACGGTGGTATGCGAGCTTGAGCCGGTGCTGTGCGGCATCCGGGATTTTGACGCCCATCCGGCCTTTTCAAAGCTGGCCCTTGTCTCGCACATCTCCGGCGGTATGCTCACCGTCCGCCGGAGGCCAAAGCCCGGACAGAAGGACGTGTTCCTCACTTTTGCGGGGGACACGCCCTACGCCGCCTCCACCCACTCCAGAAGGGGCGACGGGGTGGGGGAGGGGGCCCTTCTCGGCTCCTCCCCGGATATGCTGGTGAAGCTGTCATTCAATATAAAGCTTACGGCGGGCCACGGGCGGGTCTCCCTCGCCCTGGCCGTGGGTGAGGACCGGGAGGAGACGCGTAAGGCCGCCCGGGACATGCTCCGCCGGCCCGACAGCCAGAGCGTGAGCCGCGTTTCCGCCGCCGCGCTTATGCTGGGCATGGGGGACGCTGACGTGCGGGCCGCCATGGGCCTCATAACGCCCATACTGTACGGCGGCGTCAGCTCCCCGGAGCGCCGGGAGAAGCGAAGGGAGGGTCGCTACGGCGTCCAGGACCTGTGGGCCCTGGGCATATCCGGGGACCTGCCCCTGATCGCCGGGAGGGTGGACGGGGAGAGCGCCCTTGACGGGGCGCTGGACCTTGTTCGCCGCCATGCCTTTTTGGCGGAGAACGGGGTATATTCGGACCTGGCCCTCATCCTCACCGACGCCGGGGACTACCGCGCGCCCCAGCGGCAGAAGGTGACGGAGCTTTTGCGCTCTTTAGGCCGGGACCACACCCTCAATAAGGCGGGCAGTGTGCACCTTGTGGACTCAAACGACCCGGGGGCGGGGTGCGCGGAGGCTTTAGCCGGCGTGTTCGTCCGCCTTGACGCCGTGCCCGCCGCGCCCTCCCACCGGGCCCGTATGCCCCGACCGGCCGCCCGGTACGTCCGGGGGAGCCGCGCCCCCACCTGGCGCGTGGAGCCTGACGGCACCTTCCGCCTTGCCATGTGGGACATACTGCCCGAGGCGGCCTGGAGCCACGTGCTGGCAAACGACAGCTTCGGGTATCTGGCCACCGAGTGCGGCACAGGGTATATGTGGTACAAAAACTCCCGGCTCATGAAGCTCACCCCCGCCCTGGGGGATGCCTCCGGGATTCGGGGGCCGGAGAGAGTGGAGCTCATTTTAAATGACGGCCGCATGAGCCTCTTCGCCGACGGCTCCGGTGCGCCGACGCTGGTGGAGTACGGCTTCGGCTGGGCGGCCTGGGAGCGGGACCTGGGTCCCGTCCGCTCACGCCTGACTGTGTTCGTGCCGGAAAATATCCCCGCGCGGCTCATGATAGTGGAGCTTGACGGGGAGCTTTCGGAGGCGGTGCTCGAATACAGCTGTGCCCTCTCCATGTCCGAGGGGGACCCGGGCCCCATAATTACCCGCCGGGAGGGGAACTGCCTCACGGCGGAGAACACCTCCGGGCCATTTAAAAACACCATCTTCCACATGCTTACCGACCGGGAATTTGAGAGCTTCACCACCGACGGGCGGAGCCTGGAGGCGGGAGCCCTCGACTCATACGCCGGGGCCCCCGACCGGGCCGTGTTCGCGGTGAGTATCAAAGCCGCGCCGCGGCTCGTTATCGCCTCCGGCTGTGTGGACGAGGGCACGCTGCGCTCGGCCCTCCGGGACTGGGATAAGCTCCTGGGCGAGACCAGGGCGCGTTGGCGGGAGCTTACGGACCGGGTGAAGGTCCGGAGCGGGGATAAGAACATCGACGCCTATATGTCCGGCTGGGCCGTCTACCAGACCCTGGCCTGCCGGATACTGGCCAGGACCGGACTATACCAGAACGGCGGGGCCACGGGCTTCCGGGACCAGCTCCAGGATGCCTGTGCCCTCATCGCCCTGGAGAGCGCCGTCGCGAGACGCCAGATCGTCTCAGCCGCCGCCCACCAGTATAGGGAGGGGGACGTTATGCACTGGTGGCACTGGACGCCCGAGGGCGACATGGGCGTGCGCACCAGGTGCTCCGACGACCTTCTCTGGCTCCCCTGGGCGCTGACGGATTATGTAAACCGTACCGGGGACATGTCGATTCTGGGGGAGCAGGCGGCCTTCCTCGCCTCCCCGGTCCTTTCGGACAGGGAGCGGGACCGCTACGAGCGCGCGGCGGTGTCGGAGGAGCGGGCCGGCGTATTCGACCACGCCCTTTTGGCGTGCAGGCTTTTCATGTCCCGGGGCACGGGGAGCCACGGTCTGGCCCTCATCCTTTCCGGGGACTGGAACGACGGCTTTGACGGCGTGGGGAGAGAAGGCCGGGGGGAGAGCGTGTGGCTCACCTTCTTCGGCAGTCTCACACTCCGCCGGATGGGCGAGCTTTGCGAGAAGGTCGGAAGAGGTGAGGAGGGGCGGGAACTGCGCCTCTTCGCGGACGCCCTTCTGCGCGCCGGGGAGAGCGCCTGGACGGGCAAATGGTATCTCAGGGGCTACTACGACGACGGGCGCGCCCTCGGCGCTCCGGGGGACCCCGAGTGCGAGATAGACTCCATCGCCCAGTCCTTCGCCGTATTCGCCGGGGCCGACAGGATACGGGCCCGTGAGGCGGTCATTACGGCCTATGAGCGGCTTTTCGACCCGGCGGCGCACACGGTGAAGCTCTTCGACCCGCCCTTTGCCGACGGGGACACCGACCCGGGGTATATCAGGACCTA
>CANQUO010000063.1 GCA_947627085.1 uncultured Oscillospiraceae bacterium | reverse complement strand
GCATGGGGGGATCAGAGCCCCCGTCTCCGTAAAAGGTTGCGCCTTACGGCGCTTATTTAAATGCGGGCGGGTTTAGAACCCGCCCCTACGAAAAATACGGGGGCACCTCCTGTTGACACCGTAGGGGCGGGTCCCAGACCCGCCCGTCCCCCGCCCGCAGGCGAAATTTAAAATCCGGCGAAACCGAACCTCATTCCCCAGCCTTCCCCGCCGGGCGGGGAAGGTGCCGCCTCAGCGGCGGATGAGGTGGGAGGCCCCCGATTCTTGCCGCACCTCCAAACAAGCCCCTCCCTCCGGGAGGGGTGGCCGCGCGAAGCGCCGGCCGGGGTGGGCCGAATCTCACGCAAAAATTCGCTCCCCCGAAATCGGGGGAGCGAAAATATTCTATCCTTTACACCGTCTCCGGCGTCCTTGCCTTTACGGTCACCTTTCCGTCCCCGGCGTCCACCTCCACGGTGTCGCCGGACTTGATACTGCCCTCTAAGAGCTTTTCGGCCACGGCGTCCTCGACTAAGGTCTGGATCTTACGCCTTAAGGGTCTGGCGCCGTAGGCTGGATCGAAGCCGGCCTGAGCCAGGGCATCCACCGCGCTGTCGGTGACGGTGAGCTTTAAATCCATTGTCTCCACGCGCTTTGCCACGGTGTCCAGCATGTTCCTTGCGATGGCGCGTATCTCCTCCCGGGTGAGCTGGTGGAATACGATAGTCTCATCCACGCGGTTCAAAAACTCCGGCTTGAAGGTCCGCTTAAGGTCCCCCATGACGGCCTCCCTTATGCGGCTGTCGTCCATGGTCTCCTCCCCCGCGTCCCCGGAGGAAAAGCCAAGGGTCCTGGCCCGCTCCGTGATGTTCCTGGCCCCCACGTTGGAGGTCATGACTATCACCGTGTTTCTGAAGTCCACCCGCCGGCCCTGGGAGTCGGTGAGCCGCCCGTCCTCCATTATCTGGAGCATGATATTGAACACGTCCTCGTGGGCCTTCTCGATCTCGTCAAAGAGCACCACGCTGTACGGGTGGCGGCGGACCTTCTCGGTGAGCTGTCCGCCCTCGTCAAAGCCCACGTAGCCCGGAGGGGACCCGATGAGCTTTGAGACCGTGTGCTTCTCCATGTACTCGGACATGTCCACTCTTATCATGGCGTTCTCGTCCCCAAACATGGCCTCGGCCAGCGCCCTGCACAGCTCCGTCTTGCCCACGCCCGTGGGCCCGAGGAAGAGGAACGACCCGATGGGGCGCTTTGGGTCCTTAAGTCCCACCCTACCCCGGCGTATGGCCTTGGCAACGGCGGTGACGGCCTCGTTCTGGCCCACCACCCGCTTATGAAGTATCTCCTCCATCCGAAGGAGCCTCTCCCCCTCGTCCTCTGTGAGGGTGGTGACGGGTATTCCGGTCCAGCCGGACACCACGGCGGCGATGTCCTCCGCCAGCACCTGCTTTCCGGAGCCCAGCTTGCCGTCGGTCCAGCGGCGGCGGACCTCGTCGATCTCACTCCTCTTGGCCTTCTCCTCATCCCTTATCTTCGCCGCCCGCTCGAAGTCCTGATTTTGCACGGCGGCCTCCTTCTCGGCGGCAAGGGCGGCGGCCTGGTTCTCAAGCTCCTTCAGGTCCGGCGGGAGCTTCAGCTCCTCCATCCTGACTCGGGAGGCCGCCTCGTCCACAAGGTCGATGGCCTTGTCCGGCAGATAACGGTCGTTTATATACCTCTGGGACAGCTTCACGGCGGTCTCTATGGCCCCGTCGGTTATCTTCAGCTTGTGGTGGGCCTCGTACTTGTCCCGAAGGCCCCGGAGTATCTCGATGGATTCCTCCCCCGTGGGCTCGTCCACCTGCACCGGCTGGAACCGGCGCTCCAATGCCGCGTCCTTCTCGATATACTTGCGGTACTCATTCAGCGTCGTGGCGCCGATGGCCTGTATCTCGCCCCTGGAGAGGGCGGGCTTTAGGATATTGGAGGCGTCGATTGCCCCTTCGGCGGCCCCCGCGCCCACGATGGTGTGGAGCTCGTCGATAAAGAGTATAACGTCCCCGGCCTTTTTGACCTCCTCCAGGGCGTTGCGGATACGCTCCTCAAAGTCGCCCCGGTACTTGGTCCCGGCCACCATGCCGGTGAGGTCCAGCGACACCACCCGGCGGTTGCGCAGGTTCTCCGGCACGTCGCCGGAGATTATCTTCTGGGCCAGGCCCTCGGCGATGGCCGTCTTGCCAACGCCGGGCTCGCCGATGAGCACCGGGTTATTCTTCGTGCGGCGTGAGAGTATCTGTATGACCCGCTGTACCTCCCGGTCACGGCCGATCACCGGGTCCAGCTGTCCCCGCAGGGCCATCACGGTGAGGTCCCGGGAAAACTGGTCCAGGGTCTTGGTCTCCGCGTGGCGGACGGACCTGTCCCCGGCGGGCGTTTTCTGGCGGGAACCCGGGTCGAACATGTTCACAAGCTCGGTATAGAGCCTGTTTATCTCCGCCCCCGACATGGTCAGTATCTTCGAGGCCACGCTGTCCGGCTCCCGGAGGATGCCCATCAGCAGGTGCTCCGTGCCCACGTAGCTGTGCCCAAGCCTCCCGGCGTCGATAAGGGCGAGCTCGATGACCCTCTTGGCCCTAGGCGTCAGGCCCTGGACGGTGGTTTCGGCGCTGTCGCCCCGGCCCACCAGCTTTTCTATGCTCAGCTCCACAAGCTCCCTGTCGATACCGGCCTCTCTGAGCACCTTCGCCGCGGCACCGCCGCCGTCGGCGGCGATGCCGTAAAGTATGTGCTCGCTCCCCACGTACCCGTGGCCCAGCTGGGCGGCCTTCTCATGGGCCAGGTTCAGGACGTTCTTCGCTCTCTCTGTAAAACGATCCTCATTTTTCATAAATTCCGCGCCTCCCTTTCAAAAAATACTCATTCCATCCCTGAAAACCTTGATTATTTATCCTCTTTGCCGCCCTCAAGCTTTTTAAGCTCATCCCGAAGCTTTGCGGCCTTCTCGTAGTCCTCGCTCTCGGCGGCGGCGCGCATCCGCTCCCGAAGGGCGTTTATCTCCCGGCGTCTGGCAAGCTCCGGGTCCACGTCCCCGTTATTGCCGGTCGCTCCGGTATTGCCTTCCGCCTCCGGGAAGCTTATCTCGATGCGCGGCACGCCCAGCATCGCGAAGGGGCTGAAGCTCCCGCCGAAGAATCCGTCGAAGGGGTCCCGGCCGAAAAAGCTCTCCAACAGTCCCCCCATGGGGCGCCTGTCAAAGAGACTGCCGCCGAAGAAGCCGTCAGAGAACATATCCCCGAACATCTCCCGGCTCCTTGCCGCGAATTCCCTCTCCGGCTGAAGCTCCCTTGCGCAGTCGGCGCACAGATGTGCCTCCGTGACCTTCCCGTTCACCTCGTAACGATAGTGGTTAACAGCGTTATTCTTGCCGCAATTTGTGCATTTCATAATGATTTCTCCTTTCAAAAATTCAAATCAAATAAAATTTCCGTTTTGGCTCCCTTTAGCCGCATAGCGGCGTTAAGGTGATCTGTCAGCGTAGCTGACTAAGGGGTAATGTGCTTAACAGCATCTGCTTGAATATCGACGCCCTCACAATGTCTCTCCCCTCCGGGGCCACGGGTCTCAGGGCCTGGTCGGAGAGGGCCGACAGCATCACTCTCGCCGCGCTCTCCTCCAGCACTCCGGCGGAGACGCAGTTTGAAAGCAACGCCCCGGCGGTATCCTGGTCCACGCGGGAGCCCACGGCGTTCACCGTGTGCATGATGATGAGCTTGGGGTCCGACTGCACCCGTCGGATGCGGATGTACCCGTTGCCGCCCCGGCGGCTCTCCACCACGTACCCCCGCTCAGGCGAAAACCTGGTGGAGATCACGTAGTTTATCTGGCTGGGCACGCAGTTGAAGCGGCTGGCAAGCTCGCTCCGCTGGACCTCCGCCGTGGAGTCCTCCTCCAAAAGCTCATTTATGAACTGGGCTATCACATCTGAAATACCCACGGGTCACATCTCCTTGTCAATTTATTTTGACTTTGACTTTCTTTGACCTTACGTGCATATGATAACCCAAATCCTCAAAATCATCAAGGCTGATTTTGACCTTTACTGACCTTTGACGTTCACTGACCTTTATATATCTCACGATTGCATTGATTTTCAAACTGTTTCACGATTTTTCTTTGATTTTCATATAATCGGCCTCCGGTCAATGGTCAAAAGGTCAAATCTGTAGGAATTACCAAAAACCGCTCAATTTTCTGAAAAAATATAATTGATTTTTCTCAAATACGTGTTACAATGCTAATGACGGGAGCTCTCCTGTCGAAACATGGAAAATAAATTATGGAGGTACATAATTATGCCGAGAAAAGTTACCGACTCCTGTGTCAACTGCGGCGCTTGCGAGGCGGCCTGCCCCGTCGGAGCCATTGCCGAGGGCGACGGCCAGCACGTCGTGGACCCCGATGTCTGCATCGACTGCGGAGCCTGCGAGGGCGAGTGCCCCGTCGGTGCCATCGAAGAAGCTTAAAGTTGATGACAAAGGCCGTTGGCCTTTGTCATCAAAGGGGAACGTGCGAAAAATACCGCAAAAAGGCCTGCGGGCCTATTTGCGGTATTTTTCTGCCGTTTTGCTCCGCGCACGGCCTCGTCGTCGCTGATGCCGCTTTACCTCGCCCTCCCTCCGGTCGGGCTCAGGCGCTGGCATCGCTCCTCCTCTCCCCAGCGGGCAACAGCCCGCCGGGGACCCCATGGCACACTCCGCAAAACAAGAGGGATTTTTTCTGACGTACATGCCGTCAGAAAAAATATTGAAATAAGATTTTACACTTATCCGAGGCTTATCAAAAGTCTGAAATTTTTTAAAATTATTGAGATATTATTCCCAAAAAGCGTACTTATAGGGTGAAGGAGGCGAGAGCATGGAGGACGCCGAGATAATAACGCTCTATAACGCCCGGGACGACAGGGCGATCTCGGAGACGGACGTAAAATACGGGCGGCTCTGCCGGCACGTGGCCGGGAACATCCTGGGCCTCCGGGAGGACGCGGAGGAGGCGGTACAGGACGCGTACCTTGGCGCGTGGAACGCCATACCGCCCACCCGCCCCCGGTCTCTCCGGGCCTTTATGGCGGGGCTCACCCGGAATGTCTCCCTTAAAAAATACGACAAGCTCGCCGCCAAGCGCCGTGGGCTCGCCTGCACCTCGTCCTTGGAGGAGCTGTCGGAGTGCGTTTCCGGGCGGGAAACCCCCGAGTCGGAGCTTGAAAACCGGCGCATAGAGGAGGTCATCGGGGAGTTTGTGAGGGGACTTTCGGAGGAAAAGCGGCTCGTATTTCTGCGGCGGTACTGGTACTTCGACTCAATCGATGCCATCGCCCATCGCACTGGCTTTTCCGATGCCAAGGTGACCAACATGCTCTATCGCCTGAGAATTTCACTTCGTGAGACGCTTATAAAGGAGGATATCGAAATATGACGGAAAGACAACTGGCCGACAGGATCGGCGCTATTGATGAAAAGCTCGTAAGCTCCGCCGCCAAGGCCCGCAAAAAGCGCCGCCTCTGGCCCCGTATAACGGCCGTGGCCGCGGCTCTGGCCATCATCGCGGGGATGGCGGTCTACCTCTCGGGCCGGACTCCGGCGGTGAGGGCGGAGGACCTCATGGCAGGGTACAGCGCGGAAATTTCCGCCGACCCCTCGGCTTTGACGGACGCCGGAAGCGCGGCCGTAGCGGAGCTGGGCCTTGAGCTTTTAACGGCCGGGGGCGAAGGCAAAAACGACCTCGTCTCCCCGGTGAGCGTGGCCTCGGCCCTGGGCATGACGGCCATGGGCGCTCGCGGCGAGACGCTGGAGGAGATGTCCCGTGTCCTGGGCGCGGAGCCGGAGGCGCTGGCCAAATATCTCCGGGCCTACCGGGAGAGCTTGACGGGCGGCGTACACATGGCAAACTCCGTCTGGCTTCGGGACGACCCGGGGCTATATGTGGAGCCGGAATTTCTCCAGTCAAACGCCGACTACTACTCCGCCGGGGCCTACAAGTCCGCCTTTGACAAGCAAACCGTGGAGGACATAAACAACTGGACCAAGACCCACACGGGCGGCATGATAGACAAGCTCCTGGACCGCATACCGGACGAGGCCGTAATGTACCTTGTGAACGCGTTGAGCTTTGAGGCGGAGTGGACCTACCCCTACAAGACGGAGGACCAGATCCACAGCACCGTCTTCACCACCGACAGCGGGGACAAGCGCGAGGTCAAAATGATGTACAGCTCCGTGGAGGACTACTTCTCCGACGACCGGGCTCAGGGCTTTTTGAAGCGCTACAAAAACGGCTGTGCCTTCGCCGCAATACTGCCGAACGCGGGCGTCACCGTGGACGAGTATCTGGCCTCCCTCACCGGCGAGAAGCTCCGGGCACTTCTAAAATCCGCCGGCTGGGCGGAGGGCACGACGGGGATACCGAAATTTGAGCTTGAGTGCGACTATGAGCTGGCCGGCACCCTGTCCTCCCTCGGTATGCCCTCCGCCTTTGACAGCGCCGCCACTGACTTCACCGGCATCGGCCGGGGAAGGAATGACGCGAACCTCTTCATCTCCCGGGTTCTCCACAAGACCTTTATCGAGGTGGGCGAGAAGGGCACCCGGGCCGGGGCCGTGACAAGCGTGGAGACGACGGACGGGGCCCCTTCATCTGACCATGTAAAGCAGGTAAGCGTCTACCTTGACCGCCCCTTCATCTTCATGATAGTGGACACCGCCACCCTGACCCCCCTGTTCCTTGGCGTTGTCAGGGATATAGGGAAGTAAAAATCATAAAATCACCGCTGCCGCAACAACAGCTCCCGGAGAATATCCGGGGGCTGTTGCTTTTTCTATAATTTTGCGCTATAATCGGTAAAAAGGCGGTGAGAAGATGGACAGCTTTGCGCTCTGGCCCGGTGGGCCGGTGATGGAGGTATCTCCGGACGCCGAGCCCGTCACCACCGACAGCGTGCTATTGGCCAATTTCCCCTCCCTCTCCGGCGTCACCCGGTGCGCGGACTTCGGTTGCGGCTCCGGCCTCATCGGCCTCATCCTGGCGGCCAGGTCCCCGAGGGTGAACCTGGACCTTGTGGAGCTTGACCCCGCCGCGGCATCATTGGCGGAGCGCAACGTGTCGCTGAACGGCCTTTCCGGCCGGATGCGGGTCCTGAACCGGGACCTTCGCTCACTCCGGGAGGCGGAGGTGGGAAAATATCAGCTCATCGTCTCAAATCCACCCTACTACCCCGTGGGCTCCGGCACCTCGCCGGAGGAGAGGCGGCAAAACGCCCGTCAGGAGCGGACCTGCTCCCTTTCCGAGCTCGCCGGGGCCGCCTCACGGCTTTTGGGGGACGGCGGGCGGCTGGCCCTGGTCTACCCCCCGGAGCGCCTTTCCCAGGCTCTGTGCGCCCTCTCGTCGGCAAATCTTGAGCCCAAGCGGCTCAGGCTCGTTCAGGCCCGGTTGGACGCCGCGCCGTCGGCGGCCCTCCTTGAGTGCCGCAGGGGCGGGAGGCCCGGCCTTCGCGTAGAGCCCGTGCTGATACTTAAAAACCCCGACGGCACAGATACCGGCGAGGTGAAAAGGATATATCATTTAAACTGAGCCCCGAATCTTACGGAGGAAATATGGCCGGAACACTTTATCTTGTGGGCACGCCCATCGGAAACCTGGAGGACCTGTCCCCCAGGGCGATCGAGACTTTGAAAACCGTGGACTTCATCGCCGCCGAGGACACCCGGGTGACGCTGAAGCTCCTCAATCACTTTGAGATAAAAAAGCCCCTGGTGAGCTATTACGAGCACAACCGGGCCGAGAGCGGCGAGAGGATAATCGCCCGCATCAGTGCCGGGGAGACCTGCGCCCTTGTCACCGACGCCGGTATGCCGGCCATATCCGACCCCGGCGAGGACCTTGTCCGGCTGTGCGCGGAGAACGATGTCGACGTGCGCGTTGTACCCGGGCCCAGCGCGGTGGTCTCCGCACTGGCCCTGTCGGCGTTGCCCACGGGCCGGTTCACCTTCGAGGGGTTTTTGGCGGTGAATAAAAACGCCCGCTTTGAGCACCTTGACTCTCTGCGGGGCGAAAAACGCACCATGATATTTTACGAGGCTCCCCACAAGCTCCTGTCCACCCTCCGGGACATGCTTGAGGTCCTGGGCGACCGGCGGGTGTCCCTCTGCCGGGAGCTTACGAAGATATACGAGCAGACTGTCCGCACTACCCTGTCCGCCGCCCTTGAGTACTACGCGGAGAACACCCCGAAGGGCGAATTTGTCATAGTCCTGGAGGGCGCCCCGGACCTTCCCTCCGCCGTCGCCCCCGAGGAGGCCATAAGTATGGCCCGGGAGCTCCGGGCGTCCGGCATGAGCATAAAGGACGCGGCCAAAAGGGCCTCCCAGCGCACCGGCGTGTCGCGCAACGTTATCTACGACGGACTTTTGGATTTATCGTAATAAATTTTAACACTTCAGCAATTTATTCATTTTTGCAGGAAGTTTTGTAAATTATTGAATTTAATTATTTTGTCAATTTTCCAATTTTCCTTTTGCTTTATTGAATCAACTTATGCGTCGCGGGCACAAAAAAACGGCCCGCCGATGGCGAGCCGTCTCCTCCCGTTTACGCCTGCCTGAGCTCCTCAAGGCAGGAATCACAGATGTTCTTCCCCTTGTGAGTGCTGACATTCTTGGTTTTTCCGCAGAAAATGCAGGAATCCTCATACTTTGCGAGGACTATCTTCTCACCGTCTACGAAAATCTCAAGGGAATCTTTTTCAGCGATGTCAAGGGTCCGTCTGAGTTCGATGGGGATGACGATCCTTCCGAGTTCGTCAACCTTTCTAACGATGCCTGTTGATTTCATGGTATCCCCTCCGTTTGATGTTCTTGTATTAATTGTAACATTTTATAATTATTTGTCAATAATTTTGGTCGATTTTTTTCCTTTTTTGGCCTAAAATGTATAAAATGAATTAAACCTTTCTAAAAATTAGGCGATTTGCTGGAATTTCTCTGGATATTATATGCAGTCGGGCCCATTTTTTCCAATTTTGACGCAGATTTTTTTCGCCGCCCTTGCAAACCCGACGGAAAAGTTTTATAATTTGTTAAATCGGCAATCAAAAAAATACGATTTCACAATACGGTCTTACCATAGAAAAACCGTTACCTTGGGGGTAAGAAAATGCCTATAAAAATTCCCAACGAGCTTCCCGCGACCCAGACTCTCCACGACGAGAACATATTCGTAATACCCGAGACCCGGGCCGTGACCCAGGACATACGCCCCCTGCGCATTGCCCTATTAAACCTCATGCCCACAAAGATCGCCACCGAGACCCAGATGGCAAGGCTTCTCGGCAACACCCCGCTCCAGGTGGAGCTGACGCTCTTGCAGACCAGCACCCACAAGGCCACCCACGAGGCCCAGGAGCACATGCTGGCCTTTTACAAGACCTTCGACGAGGTCCGGGGCCAGCGCTTCGACGGCCTTGTCATAACCGGCGCGCCGGTGGAGAAGCTTGAGTTTGAGGAGGTGGACTACTGGCCGGAGCTGTGTCAGATCATGGAGTGGAGCAGGAGGAACGTCTACTCCACCTTCCACATCTGCTGGGGCGCCCAGGCGGGGCTATATTACCACTATGGGATACATAAATACCCTCTCGACAAGAAGCTCTTCGGCGTGTTCCCCCACCATGTGGACTACAAAAAATCCATCCTCATGCGGGGCTTTGACGATGTATTTTACGCCCCCCACTCCCGCCACACCACTGTCCTCCGGGAGGACGTGGAGAGGATACCCGGGGTGAAGATTCTGGCCTCCTCCGAGGAGGCCGGCGTCTACGTCATGTGCACCAAGGGCGGCCGCCAGGTGTTCGTCACCGGCCACTCGGAGTACGACCCCGACACCCTTAAAAACGAATATTTCCGGGACCTCAATCAGGGCCTGCCCATCGAGGTGCCGAAAAACTACTTCCCCGGCGACGACCCGACAAAAGAGCCCATCGTCCGCTGGAGAGGCCACGCAAATCTTCTCTACTCCAACTGGATAAACCACTTCGTCTATCAGGGCACGCCCTACGACCTTATGGAGATAACGGAGGACAACTGATGAAATTCCTTGAGAAAATCGACGCCATGCGCCTTGGGAACTTCTCCCTTCTTGACCTTCTCTCGGTAGTTATACTGTTAGTCGTGTGCGTGGCGGTCCGGAGGCTGCTCATGCGCCTATTTAACCGGGCCATGGACAAAAGCCGCCTGGATGAGAGCATAAAGGGCTTTTTGAAGGCCGCCATGGGCGTGGTGCTGTGGCTGCTCGTGGTG
>CANQUO010000062.1 GCA_947627085.1 uncultured Oscillospiraceae bacterium | reverse complement strand
CTCTGATTATTACTGAAAAAAGCCTTCAAATCTTTTATCAGACCGGCATTATTTGTTTGCCGATTTAATGACCCGAAAGGACTAACGACATGGCAGCAACAGCAGGAATGAGATACGCCTCCGGGGCCGTGTACGGCAATGTGGCATACGACCTTGACCGGGTGCCTGAGGAGTATGAGCTCCCACGGGAGGAGCGGTCATATGACGAGCTTGCCCTGGAGCGCGCGAGAGCCCGCGCAAGGGAGCGGGCCGAGGCGAGGGAGGCGGCGAAGGCCCAGACCTTCGGGCTTCCGTTGCTGGCCGTACTTGGCGCCGTCGCGGTGGCGGCGATATTCGTGGTGGTGCTTCTGGGCCATGTCAGGCTCGCCGGGGTGTCCGGGGAGATAAAGGCCGTGGAGACGGATATCGCGGAGCTTGAGCAAAAGCGCGAGGCGCTGGAGATAAAGCACAACATGCTTTTCAACATGTCGGAGATAGAGACCTACGCCGTCAACATCCTGGGCATGGTGAAGGGGGAGACATCGGACTATGACCGCTCCAATATGATACTCTCCGACAGGGCCCAGATTTTGAGCGAGGACGAGACGGCGACCCTGGCCGCCAGGTTTACGAAATTCATAGAGTCGATACCGGAATATTTCAGCTGACGGGTAATAAATTATAGCAGGCAGTTTACATCATGGCGCGATTTAGGAGTTTGACATGGCACGTTCCAAGGGTACCCAGAGACCGAATAAAATGATACTTGGCCGCACACTTGTCCTGGCTTTAGTGTGCGGCGTAGTTGCTTTTTCCGTTCTCGTTGGCAGGCTATACAAGCTGATGATCGTGGACCACGACTTCTATGAGGAGCAGGCGGTCAACCAGCAGACCAGGACCGTCTCCGTGGCGGCCTCCCGGGGGACCATATACGACACGAACAAAAACGCCCTGGCCCAGAGCGCCACGGCGTATAACGTGTTCATATCCCCGTATGAGATACAGCTTTACTCCACCAAGGAGTACAAGGAGGACGAAAAGCACTACGGCGACGACCCGGAGCTCATAGCCTCGGGCCTGGAGCGGATACTGGGCGACCAGGGCGTGAGCCGGGATACCATGCTGGAGATGATGAAGGACACCAAGAGCTGGTACAAGACCGTGGCCAGGAAGCTCGAAGCGGACAAGACGGACGAGGTAAGGGAGTTTATCAAGGAGAACAGCCTCGCCGGGGTGCACATCGAGGAGGATTCGAAGCGCTATTACCCCATGGGGTCCTTGGCGTGCCACGTCATTGGCTTTGTGGGCACGGAAAACTACGGGCTTGAGGGGATAGAGGCCCTCTATGACTCCAAGCTGGAGGGCACAAACGGCTCGGTGGTGCGGCTGGTGGCCCGGAACGGCACACAGATGCTCTTTGAAAATTATCAAAATTACAACGACGCCATCGACGGCAACGACGTGACGCTGACGCTGGACGCCACCATACAGTCCATAGCGGAGAAGTATCTTCAGCAGGCGATGAAGGCAAACTATATACAAAACGGCGGGTGCGTCATCGTTATGGACGTTAAGACCGGGGAGATACTGGCCCTGGCAAACGCCAACGCCTACGATCTGAACGACCCCTTCACCCTTTCGGAGGAGAAGCTTGCGGAGATCGCCCTCATCGAGGACGAGGAGGAGAGGAAGAAGGCCATACAGGACGCCCAGTACGCCATGTGGCGCGACATGGCCCTCTCCGATACCTACGAGCCGGGGTCGGTTTTCAAGATAATCACCATGGCCATAGGGCTTGAGGAGGGCGTCGTACACGAAAACGACAATTTCCGCTGTAACGCCAGGATACCCGCCGGGACCATACCCGGGCGCGACACGGACCTTAACTGCTGGAAGCGCATCGGCCACGGGGACCAGACCCTCCGGGAGGCCGCCATGCACTCGTGCAACGTGGCGTTCGTGAACATCGGCCTTAAGATCGGGGCGGAGACCTACAATAACTATGTCAAGGCCTTCGGGCTTCGGGACAAGACGGGCGTGGACCTCTCCGGCGAGACGGAAGGGCAGTGGTGGACGGATGAGCAGTTTTTGAATCCCCTTGACAAGTCATCCCTTGCCGCCGCGTCCTTCGGACAGACATTCAATGTCACGCCCATACAGATGATAACGGCGGTGTCCGCCGCGGTGAACGGCGGGTACCTCATGGAGCCCTACATCGTAAAGGAGATAGAGAACGAGGACGGGGAGGTCATATACTCCCGGGAGCCCAAGGTGGTCCGCCAGGTCATAAGCGAGGAGACGAGCGCCCTGGTGGCGGATATCCTCCGTTCGGTGGTGGCCGACGAGGGCGGCACGGGCTCCAACGCCTACGTCCCCGGCTACAACGTGGGCGGAAAGACGGGAACCACCACAAAGACGCCGGTTTACGTGGCAACGGGCGTCAAGGAGTACATGGTGTCCTTCTGCGGCGTGGCGCCCACGGAGGACCCGGAGATCGCGGTGCTTTTAGTGCTCGACAACCCCAGCAGTGAGAGCGGCATATACATAGGCGGCGGCCAGATGGCGGCCCCCTACGTGGGGAAGATAATGGGCGAGGTACTGCCGTATCTGGGCGTACAGCCCCATTACACCCCCGAGGAGGAGGCGCTTCTGGACGTGACGGTGCCGAAATTCACGGGCAAGGACATAGTCTCGGCAAGAGAGGAGATAAACGAGCTGGGCCTTACGGTACGGGAGATAGGCGAGGGCGACACGGTCACCGCCCAGATGCCCACCCAGGGCGCCCAGGTGGCGGCGGGGAGCCAGCTGATACTCTACCGGGGCGAGGTGCCCGAGGATAAGACGGCCGAGGTGCCGGACCTTACGGGTATGACAATTAAGCAGGCCAGGAACAAGCTTCAGAACATGGGGCTGTTCCTCGATACCTCCGGCGCGTCGCCGACGATATCCGGTGTGAAGATCGCGTCTCAGGCGGTGGAGCCGGGCACTGAGGTACCCTACGGCGCCGTCATAAGCGTGACGCTGGTGGACAGCACGAACCTTGGCGAATATTGAGTTTATTCCGGGCAGGTGAGCTTATGAAGCTTGGCGAGCTTATTGATGGACTTGACATACTGAGCATGGACGCGGACCTGGATACCGAGGTCACGGGCCTTGTGGCGGATTCACGAAAGGTGACGCCGGGGTCGGTGTTCGTGGCGGTGAGGGGCTATGAGAGCGACGGCCACCGGTTCATAGACGCGGCGGTAAAGGCCGGAGCCGCGGTGGTCATCGGGGAGGAGGTCCCCGAGGGCGTGCCGTCGGTGAAGGTCGCCGACTCGCGCCGTGCCATGGCCGCGGCGGCGGGGAACCTTTACGGTAACCCCTCCCGGAGTATGCGCATGATAGGCGTCACAGGCACCAACGGCAAGACCACCACCACTAATCTTATAAAAACGGTCCTGGAGGAGACCCTGGGCGTCAAGGTGGGGCTCATAGGTACCAACAGGAACATGATAGGCAAGGAAGAATTTGAGACCGACCGCACCACGCCGGACTGCCTGGAGCTCCAGGCGCTGCTGCGGCGAATGGCGGACGAGGGCTGTGAATATGTGGTGATGGAGGTGTCCTCCCACGCGCTCTACCTTGACAGAGTATACGGCATAAGGTTCAGCGAGGGCATATTCACGAACCTCACCGAGGACCATCTTGACTTTCACAAGACCATGGAGGAGTACGCAAAGGCCAAATCAAGGCTCTTCACCATGTGCGACACGGCCATAATCAATATAGACGACCCCTGGAGCGAGACCATGCTGAAGGCCGCCACGGGGAAAATATACACCTACTCGGCCAAATCCGACGAGGCGGACCTTACGGCCCGCAACATAAAGCTCCACGCAAGCTCAGTGAGCTTCTGCGCCCTTATGACCGGGAAGCTTGAGAAGATAAGGCTTGGCATACCGGGCATGTTCTCGGTATATAATGCCCTGGCGGCCACGGCGGCGTGCCTGGCGGCGGGGGTGACGGTGGATAAGGTCCGGGCGGCGTTTAATGACTGCTCCGGCGTGAAGGGCCGGGCGGAGGTGGTCCCCACGGATACGGACTACACGGTGCTCATCGACTACGCCCACACGCCGGACGCTCTGGAGAATATTTTAAAGACCGTCAGGGGCTTTACAAAGGGCCGGGTCATAGTCCTCTTCGGTTGCGGCGGGGACAGGGACCCGGTGAAGCGGCCCATAATGGGCCAGATCGCCGAGAGGCTTTCAGACTACGTGATCGTGACCTCCGATAACCCCAGGACCGAAAAGCCGGAGACCATAATCGACGAGATAATGACAGGCATAAAGGGGAAAAATAAGCCCGTGGAGGTCATTTGCGACAGGCGCGAGGCCATATCGAGGGCCCTCAGCGTCGCCCGCGCCGGGGATACGGTGGTGCTGGCGGGGAAGGGCCACGAGACGTATCAGGAGATCGACCACGTAAAGCACCACCTGGACGAGCGGGAGGTCGTGGCCGAATATTTCAAAAACTCGAAAGCTATGTGAGGACGGGAACATGATCTTAGACCTTATCTGGGCCTTTACGGGCTCATTCCTGGTGACGGTGGCGGTGGGCCTGGTGCTCATACCGGCACTCCGGCGGATGCACGCCGGACAGACCATCAAGGAGAACGGACCTGCCTGGCACTCCGGAAAGCAGGGGACGCCCACCATGGGCGGGCTCATGTTCATCGCCGGGATATCCTTCATGTGCGCGGTGGGGGGCCTTGACGAGATCGCCGCCGGGGACTGGCGGCACATAATAATCCTTGTGTTCTCCCTCCTTTTCGGGCTCATAGGCTTTCTTGACGACTACGAAAAGGTGAAGAAAAAGCAGAATCTGGGCCTTACGGCGGTGCAGAAGCTCATATTGCAGGTGGCCGCCGCGGTGGTGCTCATACTTCTTTTGAGGCTTGAGGGGCATCTTAATTTCCACGCCCTCTATATCCCGTTTTTTGATATCACCTGGAATATACCCTACCCCGTCTATCTGGCGCTGGCGGTGTTCATCATCGTCGGGTGCGTCAACGCCGTGAATATTACGGACGGCATCGACGGCCTCGCCGCCGGGGTGACGACTCCCGTGGCCATATGCTACGCCGCCATAGCGGCGGTGTGGGGATACAGCTCAGTTGGGCTCTTCGGGGCGGCGCTGGCCGGGGGACTTGTGGGCTTTCTCATTTTCAACTTCTACCCCGCCAAGGTATTCATGGGGGACACGGGGTCCCTATTCTTGGGCGGGGCGGTGTGCGCCACGGCCTTCGCCCTCGACATGCCGCTTATACTGGTGCCGCTGGGGCTGGTGTATATAGTGGAGACACTGTCGGATATAATCCAGGTCGTGTATTTCAAGCTCACCCACGGCAAGCGGTTTTTCAAGATGGCGCCGCTTCATCACCACCTGGAGCTGTCCGGCTGGGGCGAGAGGCGCATCTTCGCGGTCTTTGTCAGCGTGTCCGCCGCGATGGCCATACTGAGCTTCTTCGGGACATATCTTCGGGTCCGCATCTGAAAATCATCACAATTTTAAACGAGGGAGGGGAGAGAATGGATAAATACGGCGCGGGGGCCCAGGCGGCCGGGACGGAGACGAAATACGCCAGCCGTGAGCTCCGGGACAGGACCGAGGAGAGCCGGACGGAGCGCGGGCCTATCGACCTTCCCTTCTTCCTTTTGACACTGCTCATACTGACCATAGGCGTGGTGATGGTCCTGTCGGCCAGCTTCGCCAGAGCCTATTACTCCGAGGGCAACGCTACGGAATATTTTGTAAAACAGCTCATATTCGCCGTGACGGGCGTGGTGATGATGATCGTGGCTTCGAGATTTTCAACGAATTTCTACCGCCGCTGGTCCATGCCGCTTCTGCTCTTCACACTGCTGATGCTGGCGCTGGTGCCCTTTTTGGGCGTGGGCAAATCCACCGTGGGCGCGAACCGCTGGTTCGACCTGGGCTTTACCACATTCCAGCCCTCGGAATTCGCCAAGCTCGCCATAATACTCTCCTTTGCCGATCTTATCTGCAATTACAGGAACCTCATGGGGACCTTCAAATACGGCGTACTGCCCTTCGCGGGGATACTTGTGGTCACCGTAGGACTTTTGCTTTTGGAGCCACACATATCCGCGTCTGTCATAGTCATAGCCATCGGGGCAATAATGATGTTCGCCGGCGGCACACGCTGGCAGTACTTCGCCGTCGGGTTAATTGTGGTGGGACTGGCCGGGTGGCTCATAGTCACAAAAATGGCCTACGCCTCCTCGCGCATAACCTCCTGGCGCGATCCCTGGTCCGATCCGCTGGACACGGGCCTTCAGATAATCCAGTCGCTCTACGCCATCGGCTCTGGGGGCCTTCTGGGGCTGGGGCTGGGGCAGGGCCATCAGAAGTACATGTACCTTCCGGAGGAGCACAACGACTTCATCTTCTCCATCGTATGCGAGGAGCTGGGATTCGTGGGAGCGATGCTCATTTTGGTGCTCTTCGCCCTTCTCATCATCCGCGGCTACTGGCTGGCGCTCCACGCCCGGGACCGTTTCGGGGCCCTTGTCATTACGGGCATCACGAGCCTTCTTGCCATCCAGGTATTTCTCAACGTGGCCGTGGTCACAAACCTTGTTCCGTGTACGGGTATCTCTCTGCCGTTTTTCAGCTATGGGGGCACGGCGCTGTGGATACAGCTGATAGAGATGGGAATAGTTCTGTCCGTATCAAGAGATATCCCGTTAAGAAAAAGGAAGGGCGAGAAGGATAAATGAAGTTTCTGATGGTTTGCGGCGGGACGGCGGGTCACATAAACCCGGCTCTGGCCGTCGCGGGCAGGCTCAGGGAGACCCTGCCCGAAAGCGAGTTTCTGTTCGTTGGAGCGGGGAGGGAGCTGGAAAACCGGCTCATACCCGCCGCCGGATTCGAGATACGCAACATAACTATAACGGGCTTTGCCCGGGGTATAAAGCCCGGGGATATAAAGCACAATATGACTACGCTGAAAAATCTCTCGGTGTCGAAAAAAGAGTGCCGGGAGATACTGGACGTGTACGCGCCGGACGCGGTCATTGGCACCGGGGGGTACGTGTGTTACCCCGTGCTGAAGGCCGCCGCCGCAAGGCACATACCCACGGTGATACACGAGTCCAACGCGGTGCCGGGGCTCACCACGAAGATGCTCTCCGGCACGGTGGACCGGGTGCTGGCGGCGTTCCCATCGGTAAAGGAGCACTGCAAAAAACCCGAGCACGTGGTGTTGACGGGCACGCCCATACGGGAGGACTTTTTACGCTACACCCGCGAGGAGGCAAAAAGGCGCCTGGGCATCGCGGGAAAGCCCCTGGTCGTGTCCTTTTGGGGGAGCCTGGGCGCGGACAATATGAACAGCAAAATGGCGGATTTCATACGCCTCAATTCCCGGAGCGGCGCGATGCACCACCTCCACGCCACGGGCAACGGCGACACGGGCGTCGCCAGAATGATCGAGAGGCTTGGCGAGATGGGCGTCTACGGTCTTCCCGCCTGGGTGGACTTAAGGCCCTATATCGACGATATGGGCCTTGTGATGACGGCGGCGGACCTCATCCTTTGCAGGGCCGGAGCATCGACACTGGCGGAGATAACGGCCCTGGGCAGGGCGTCAATATTGGTGCCCAGCCCCAACGTCACAAACGACCAGCAGACGAAAAACGCCCGGGAGCTTGAAAAGGCCGGCGGAGCGGTGTTGGTGCCCGAGGAGGGGCTGACGGGGGAACAGCTTTATAATACCGCCGTGAGCTTGATTCGGGACAGGTCCAGGCTCGACGCCCTGGAGAGGGCCAGCGCCAGGCTCGGCGTCCGTGACGCCTCGGGAAAGATAGTGGAAGTTATATCGGAGCTTTTAAAAAAGTGACCTGATAAGGGGACGGAGCATAGTATGACCTGAAAACATCATGCTTTTCGGGGGTAACTATGAGCGTCTTGAAGATCGAGGGCGGGCGGCCCCTCAATGGGCGGATACGCGTCCAGGGAGCGAAAAACAGCGTCCTGCCCATATTGGCCGCCACCATATTACAGCGTGGCGAGAGCGTCATAAGAAACTGCCCGGACCTTACGGATGTCCACGCGGCGATAGATATCCTGCGGCATCTGGGGTGCGCGGCGAAATTTGAGAACGGCACTGTCCGGGTGGACTCACGGAGCATTACACGAAGCGACATACCCGATGAGCTCATGCGGCGTATGCGCTCCTCGGTCATATTCTTAGGCCCCATCCTCGCCCGGTGCGGCGAGGCCACCCTGTCCATGCCGGGAGGGTGCGAGCTGGGCCCCAGGCCCATCGACCTGCACCTTGAGGCCATGAGACGCCTTGGGGCGCGGGTGGATGAAAACGGTGGGGACCTTATATGCGCGGCCCCGGGGCTCACGGGGGCGAGGATAGACCTCCCGATCCCCAGCGTGGGTGCCACGGTGAACAGTATGCTGGCCGCCGCCGGGGCGAAGGGCGTCACCTTCATCACCAACGCCGCCAGGGAGCCGGAGATACGGGACCTGGGGGAGTATCTTACGGAGCTGGGCATAAGGGTCAGCGGCGCCGGGACCTCCACCGTCACGGTGGAGGGAGGGACCGCGAGACCGTATACCGAGCACACCGTGATACCCGACAGGATAGCGGCGGCCACGTACATATCGGCGGTGACGGCCGCGGGAGGGGACATCGTCCTCGCGGGGGTGGATACCGGCGACATGGCCGGGGTGACGCGGGCCCTGTCGAAAATGGGGACGGAGCTTGAGCCAAATGGCGGGGAGCTTCGTTGCAGGATGAAAAAGAGGCCCGTCCCGCCGGGGACGGTGACCACGGGGCCCTACCCGGGCTTTCCCACCGACGCCCAGCCGGTGCTCATGGCCGCCTGCGCCGTGGCGGAGGGGGCCACGGCCTTTGTGGAGACGGTATTCCAGAACCGATACCGCCACGTGCCGGAGCTTTTGCGGATGGGCGCGGACATAAGGGTGGACGGGAGAGTGGCCATAGTCCAGGGGGTGAAAAGGCTCCACGGAGCGAAGGTTGAGGCCACGGACCTCCGGGGCGGGGCGGCGCTGGCGGTGGCGGCCCTGGCCGCCGAGGGCGTCACGGAGATAAGCTGCCTTGGACACATAGACAGAGGATACGAGAAGATAGCGGACTGCCTCACGAGCCTTGGAGGCCGCGCCGAGAGAATAGATCGAAAGGACAAATGAAATGGGTAACAAGGGGACATACAGGCGCGCCGGCGGGACGGCGCTCTATATCACCATGGCCGCGGCCTTTTTTGCCATCGCGGCCATTGCCGCCATGGCGCTGTTTTTCAAGGTGTCTGAAATAACGGTGGAGGGCGCGGTGAAGTATACGCCCCAGGAGGTCATCGCCGCGTCGGGCCTGGAGCTGGACGACAGCATATTCTTCGTTGGCGCCGGGAGCGCGGAGATAGCCATAAAAAAGGCCCTGCCGTATGTGGACGCGGTGAGCGTCAAAAGGGACCTGCCGGGCAGAGTGGTCATAAAGATAACCGAGAGCGTGCCCGCGGTGTCCATCGGATTTAACGGGGAGTATCTCATACTCGACAGCGGCCTTCGCATACTTGACCGGGCGGCCGCCGCCCCGGCGGGGACCGTGGAGGTCCGGGGCGTCACGCCCACGGAGCCCGAGATCGGCCGTGACCTGGACCTGGGAGCCAGCGAGAGCGCCAGACTTTCGTCCCTTCGTGAGTTCATGTCGGCCATAACGGAAAACGGTATACTTGGGAGCGTAAAATGGCTGGACGTGAGTAATTTGTCCTCGGTAGTATTCGACTACAACGGCTACAACGTGAATTTCGGTAGGGTGGAGGACCTGGAGCGGAAATTCCAGCTTCTGGACCATTTCACCAAGCAGTACCCCGAGGCCGGAAGCGGCCAGAGCGTCATATACGATGAGGAGCAGGGCGGGAGGCTCCTTCTGCCCTGACGGGGCAAAGGCGGATATATTGTTTGACCGCACGGGAAGGCCGGGAACGCCGGTTTTCGGTCCCAGAGAGGGCCAATGCGCCGGGGCGATGGCCGGGGAATTGATAAATTGCGCGAAAATTCCGTATAAACTATTGACCTTGGCAAAAAAAGAGTTTAAAATAATCATGGTACTATATATTAAAGAACTGCCGAGGCGGCAAGTTTATCAGGAGGATAGATCATGCCTAATACATTAGAGTCGGGTCCCGACAATGTTGTTGAGATAAAGGTCGTCGGTATAGGCGGCGCGGGTAACAACGTGGTCAACCGCATGGCCAAGGCCGGTTCCGCCGGCGTTGAGCTCATAGCCCTCAATACCGATAAGCCGGCGCTTTCCAAT
>CANQUO010000061.1 GCA_947627085.1 uncultured Oscillospiraceae bacterium | reverse complement strand
CCACTGGCCGTTATACACAAGCTCGGCGAAGGTTATGCTGAGCTTCTGCTTTTCGTGCTGGGTCATCTTATCGAGGCACACGGTCTCAAGGTACTTGTGGGCCGCGTATAAGACCGTGCCGCCCGGGGTCTCATATACTCCCCGGCACTTCATGCCCACAAGGCGGTTCTCCACGATGTCGAGAAGTCCGATGCCGTTTTTACCGCCAAGCTCGTTGAGCTTATAGATTATCTCCTTGGCGCTCTTCTTCTCCCCGTCGATAGCCACGGGCACGCCCTTGTCAAACTCTATCTCCACATATGTGGACTCGTCCGGGGCGTCGATGGGGGATACGCCCATCTCCAAAAAGCCCTTCTTTTCATACATGGGCTCGTTGCCGGTGTCCTCAAGGTCCAGCCCCTCGTGGGAAAGATGCCACATGTTCTTGTCCTTGGAATAATTCGTCTCACGGCTTATCTTCAAGGGCACGTTGTGGGCCTCGGCGAAGTCTATCTCCTCGTCCCGGCTCTTTATGTCCCATATCCGCCAGGGGGCGATTATCTTCACTCCCGGGGCGAAGTGTTTAAGGGTCAGCTCAAAGCGCACTTGGTCGTTGCCCTTGCCGGTGCACCCGTGGGCAATGGCGTCACAGCCCTCTTTAAGCGCTATCTCCGCCAGCCTCTTGGCGATCACCGGACGGGCCATGGAGGTGCCCAGGAGGTAGTCCTCATATATGGCCCCGGCCTTCATGGTGGGGATTATGAAGTCGTCCACAAACTCGTCGGTCAGGTCCTCAACGTACAGCTTTGAAGCGCCGGTCTTTTTCGCCTTCTCCTCAAGCCCCTCGTTCTCACTGCCCTGTCCCACGTCGCCGCAGACGGCGATTATCTCGCACCCGGGGTAGTTCTCCTTAAGCCATGGTATGATGATGGACGTATCGAGTCCGCCCGAATAGGCAAGGGCGATCTTTTTTATCGTGTTTTCTGACATGTTGAAGCCTCCGTCAATTTGAATGTACCTTGATTATGTAACTTTCCGGCCAAAAAGTCAAGGAATATTCACTTATCCAGCCGTTTTTGTCAGTTGGCCCACCGTCTCCGGCGCGCCGCCGCGTCTGTCTTGTTATTTTGTTCAAATCCCGGCACGTCGCGAAGAAATAACGCATAATTATTCACGTAACATGAATAATTATGCGTTTTCTCCCGTCATATTCAGCCTACCACCATGCCCACGCTCTCCGACAGCGTCAGCCCCCGCTTCGTCACCTGGCACACGGTGATTATCTGTCCCAGATACGGCGGATCGTCCAGAGTGGCCACTAAGGTATTGCTGTCTATAAATTCTGTCTCGGCCTTCTCCCCGTCCAGGGCTATGACGCTGAAGGGCGTGAAGTTCTCGCCTGTTACCGTCAGCCTCCCCGTGGCCACGTCGTATTGGTACCTGTGGGCCACTATCGGCTCCACGCCGAAGCGCAGGTCCGTGGCCTCATACGGGTTCTTCCCGCCGTAGCAGTAGCAGTTGCCGTAGAGCATGTCGTACTCCAAAAGCTTCAGCCCGTCCAGATAGTCCACGGAGTCTGACAACTGCTGGTGATAGCGGGTCAGCAGTCCCCGGCTTATGCCCAGCTCCCCCCGGACCTTGGCCGTGAGCTGATAGGCGCTCAAATCCTCGTCGTGCTCGGGGAGACTGTAATTTGACCAGATGACGTACTCCGTTTGGAACACGTCCCCGTTTTCAAGCTCGTCGGAGCCTATGCTGAAGGATGGCAGATGGTCCCCGTAAAACACCACCACCGTAGGCTCGGCCCTGCGGCTCAGGGCTGAGGTGAGGTCCGCGATGAACTGGTCGGTCTCGGAAAGCTGGCTCATGTAGTAGGCCAGGGCCGCGTCGTCCGCCTCCTCGTCCTCCCAGTCCACGCCGAGGGACTCCATATCCACGCTGTCCACGCCCCGCTGATACTTGCCGTGGCCCTGGACGGTTATGGTGAAGATGAAATCCTGCCCGGCGCTGGCGTCAAGGGCCTTGAGTATCTCCTTGGTCAGCACCTTGTCCTTGGCCCAGCCGATGGGGTTATACTCCACGCCCTGCATGTACTCGATGGGCACGAAGTTATCAAAGCCCAGCTGAGCGAACACCAGGTGTCTGTCATAAAAGCTCCCCATGTTGTTGTGGACGGCCGTGCCGGTGTAGCCCAGCTCCGCAAGGTCCCTCACCACCGTCTCGCAGGCCTCCTCCTTCAAAATGGTCTTGTACGGGTACTCCCCCATGCCGAAGAAGTCCAGCGACATGCCGGACAGGACCTCAAACTCCGTGTTGGCGGTGCCCGCCCCCACTGAGGGGACGGTCAGAAAGCCCGAGGAGAATTTGTCCCTGATGGACGTGAAGGTGGGTATGGGGTTTTCGTCGTATACCACGTCGTGCAGGTGCGACACGTCAAAGAAGGACTCCAACTGCACCATGATTATATTGGGCAGTACCTTGGGCGTGCTCTCCTTATCCAGGTTCCCCACCAGCCAGTTCACCGCCGCCCGGGAATAGAAGTCCGGCTCGTGTATCCCCTGGTCCAGGGCCCCGGTGCAAAAGCAGTAGGTGAAGCCGTATTTTCTGTACGCCACGGTGATATTTGAAAAATCCTCCTGGCGCTTCTCCTCCCGGCCCACCACCGTGAGGCTGTATGAGCCCGCCGCCAACAGCACGGCGGCGGCGGCGAATATCATGGCGCCCCTGTACCGGGGAGCGTATTTCTTGCTCTTTATGTACAGCGCCACCAGCCCCGCTATGACCGCCACTATCGCCACGGCCGTCAGCACGATCTGCCAAATATCGAGATACATGTTGATTATGGGCAAAACGCTTGGCAATACCCGGATATCCATAATGGAGAAGGGTATGCCCCTTATGCTCTCCACCACCGCGTCCACAATGCCCGTTGTCAGCCACAGGGCGCTTATAAAGGTGAGCCAGAAGGACCGCTTTTTCAAAAAATGCGCCACGGAGAGCGTCGCCATTATTATAAAGAGATTGGAAAGGTAGTTGAGGGGATGAACGAACGGAAATACAAGCCCGCCCCACACGGACCTTCTCGCCAGCATCTCCATGACCGCCACGAGTATAACGGACAGCGCCGTTGTGAATATGACCGGGTGGGCCTCCAGCGCGCCGCCTCCGGCCTTCACGGGATGTCGGAAAAAGCCCTTTGCCTCCCCCGGGGCACGGCGAAGCCCCCCGGCTACCTTGCCGGGGAGATTTTTCAAATATCCTCCCGCTTTTTTGACGAGACGCCTGAGAGCCCCGTCGCGCTCAGCTTGCATATTTTAACATCTCCGCTTGATTTTGATGACTTATGAGCTATGATAGCAAAAAGGCGGTACATTTTCAACCCAAAACTGTCCCAAAAAGGCGTCTAATTTTTAAACTTTTTGTTATGATACCGTCAGATTCTCCCCCGGTCTTTGACTTATACCCGCTCCGGGTATATAATCTGTATAAATTATTTTTGAATTTTTCCTTTATTTAATGGTTAATGGTACTAAGAGGAGGATAAATATGCCCTTTGAGCTCACAAGAAAAACGCCGGAGGAGCTCTCCCCCGACGCGGTCATATACGCCGAAAATCCCCCGGCGGCGGATACCCGGCGGGGCCTTTTCGGGCGGCGGCGGGATATACCACTGCCGGAGGGCGGCGAGCTTTCAGACCGGTACCTTCACGGCCTTGAGGAGGCCCTGGCCCGCCGGTGCGTCAGGATAGCCATGACCGTCCCCTCCCCCGGCTCCGGCCTCGATACCGCCGTGTACGCCCGGGCCGCGCTCCGGGCCGCCAGCATATTCCTCCGGGGTTTTGAGGCCAGCGTATATCTCAGCGTCCCGGAGGGCCTTGAGCCCGAGGGCGGGTCCTACGGCTCCCTTCGGGACTACATAGCCGCCAGATATATAGGCCTTGCCCCCGGCGGCGGCATATTCGAGCGCCGGTTTTACCGCGCCGCCCCGGATATGGCCCCCACCGTCCCGCCGGAGCATGAGACCGTCGAATATACCGCCCCCACCGCCGCCCGTCCACCAGTCCCCTCCGCGCCGAAAAGGGCGAAGGCGGCGCGGGTTTTGGGCGATGTGAGCCTTCAGGACATGCTGGAAAAGGCCGACGCCGGCTTTTCCCAGACACTGATGGCCCTCATCGACAAAAGCGGCCGCTCAGACCCGGAGGTCTATAAGCGGGCCAACGTGGATAGGAAGCTCTTTTCAAAAATTCGCTCAAATCCCGCCTATCGCCCCTCCAAGACCACGGCTCTCGCCTTCGCCGTGGCACTGGAACTGGATATGGACGGCGTCCGGGACCTTCTCTCCCGGGCCGGCTACACCCTGACCCACGCAAGCCGCGGGGATATCATCGTCGAGTACTTCATCACCCGGGGCGAATACGACATATTCGAGATAAACGAGACCCTTTTCGCCTTCGACCAGCCCCTTTTGGGCGGCGCCTCGTAAAAACACCCCGAAAACACGTTATTTAAATGTCGCTTTTCATGCGACCTCTTACCACCTTTTCTCTGGTATCATGGGACCATCAAAGAAAAGGAGGTCGTTTCAAATGACAAATACGACAAACAACAAGGAGCTCACCGAGCTTGTGTTCATCCTGGACCGCAGCGGCTCCATGGCGGGCCTTGAGAGCGACACCGTGGGGGGCTTCAACTCCATGCTGGAAAAACAGCGCCGGGAGGCCGGCCGGGCCCTTGTCACCACCGTGCTTTTCAACACCGGGCTTTACACGGTCCACGACCGCCTGCCCATAGCCGAGGTGCCCGCCCTCACAAGCAGCGACTACACCGCCGCCGGGTGCACGGCGCTTCTTGACGCCGTGGGCGAGACAGTGGAGCACATCACGAGCGTACACAAATACATCCGCCCGGAGGACGTGCCCGGCAAGACCATGTTCGTCATCACCACCGACGGCCTTGAAAACTCAAGCCACAGGTACAGCTGCGACAAGGTCCGCGCACTTATCGAGGAGCGGAAAAAGGCCGGATGGGAGTTTATCTTCCTCGGTGCCAACATCGACGCCGCCCACGAGGCCGCCCGCTTCGGCATCGCCCCGGACCGGGCCGTGAGATACAAGTCCGACAGCGCCGGAACCGCCCTCAACTACGACGTGATCTCCGACGCCGTCTCCGGCCTGCGCTGCTGCGCCTCCATCGCCCCCGACTGGAAGGAGCGCATAGAAAAGGACGTTAAGAAACGTGGAAAATAATACTTTTCCCCGTCTATCCATAAAAAATGTGAGGCCGTCGCCTCACATTTTTTAAGTTTAAGTACTTTTTGTGCTGTTTTCGGAGGATGTCGGGAAATTTATCCCCTCCATGGAGCCGTTTTCGGCGGAGAGGGATTGTACGTCGGCGGCGATGACCTTATTGCGGTAGACTATCATGTCCGCCACCACTCTGCCCGTGGCCGTGGGGTGGTTTTTCACCTCGTAGGTGTATCTCACTGCCTCGAACCCGGCGTATTTTTTAAGGTCGAAGCCCTGGCTCTTCTGGAGGGCGTTGTAGTCCTCGTAGACCTCGGAAAAATCCCTGGGGATGGTGACCGTTTGCTCCTCCACGGGCTCCGTCTCCACCTGCCAGCCCAGGGACTCCAGATACTTCACCCGCTGGGCGTTCGACTTCACCGTGGCGTTTATCTTCGCCGCGGTCTCGCTCCCGCCCCCGCCGCCGAATATGAATATGGCCGCGGCGATGAGCGCCACAAGCGCCAGGGCCCCGCCGATGACCTTCCTTCTGTCGAGCTTAGCTGTTACCATGAACATATTTCCACCTCCCATGAGTTTGTACAAATATATTCCGCCTCCCTCCCCGGTATTCATTGAGGCCGGAATAGACAGGAAACGTCATTTTTTCCAATTTATCGGCTATTTCGGCATTTGTTACAGAAATTTTAAAGGTAAAATATAAATTTCCTATTGAAAAATGGCGCAATATTGGTTATTATGGTATATGTCAAAATCACGAATACGGTTTACGTAATACGGAACCAGGTAATAAGGGGAGGTTTGCCAATGTCCAGCAGGATCTTTCAGAGCGTTATCGTCCAGATGAAGGAAGCCACCACGCGCGGCCTTGGAGTCATTGACAGCGGAGGCAATGTGATAGCCACAAGCGAGCTGTCCAGCATGGGCGCCCACGTGGCAGACCCCGCCGCCATACTGCCCCTTCCCGGGGAGAAGTCCGCGGTATACGGCGGCAAGACCTTCCGTCCCCTGGCGGGCTCCGAGCAAAATCTGGAGTACGCCGTCTATGTTGAGGGCGTCGACGAGCTGGCCGCCAGCTACTGCTGTATGCTGGCCGTGGCCATCCAGAGCGCCAAGGCGTACTATGAGGAAAAGTACGACCGTTCAGCTCTTGTCAAGTCCATAATCACCGAGAACATCCTCCCCGGGGATATCTATGTCCACGCCAAGGAGCTCCACTTCGTCTCCGACGTGCCGAGAGCCGTATTCTACATCCGCCAGCTGGACCGGGCGGACGTGGCCACATTGGAGGTCCTGCGCCGGCTCTACCCCGAAAAACAGCGGGACTTCATCATCTCCATCAACGAGACGGACATCGCCGTCATCAAGGAGGTCCCCGCCCACACCGAGGAGAAGGACACCCACAATATGGGCGTGGCCATGTCCAACGCCATCTCCGACGAGCTGAAGATACGCACCGTCATCGGCATCGGCACCCTGGCCCTGCACCTTCGGGACCTGGCCATCAGGTACAAGGAGGCCCAGACCGCCATCGACGTGGGCAAGGTATTCGACACCGAGAAGTCCGTAATAAACTACGAAAGCCTCGGCATCGGCCGCCTCATCTATCAGCTCCCCACCACCATGTGCGAGATGTTCTTGAACGAGGTATTCAAGAAAAACCCCATCGACTCCCTTGACGAGGAGACCCTCAGCATCATCACCGAGTTTTTCGACAACAACCTCAACATCTCCGAGACAAGCCGCAAGCTCTTTGTCCACCGCAACACCCTCGTCTACCGGCTCGGCAAGATAAAGAAGCTCACCGGCCTCGACCTTCGGGAGTTCGACCAAGCCATAGTGTTCAAGGTCGCCCTGATGGTCAAAAAATATCTGGATTCCCAGAACATATCTAACAAAGGATTTTGATCATGGTTCGATTTACAGACGTATTCAAGTCCTATGAAAACGGCACCAAGGCCCTCCGGGGCGTGAGCTTCGAGATCGCGGACGGGGAGTTCGCCTTCCTTGTGGGCCCCTCCGGCTCGGGAAAGACCACCATAATAAAGCTCCTCACCGGCGAGATCGCCCCCACCGACGGCAAGATCATCGTCAACGACTACGACCTGACGACCATAAAATTTTCCAAGATGCCCTACATGCGCCGGACTCTCGGCGTTGTGTTCCAGGACTACCGCCTCATCGAGGACAAGACGGTATTTGAGAACGTGGCATTCGCCATGCGGGTGGTGGGCGCCTCCGGCAAGGAGATTCGCCGCCGCGTGCCCTACGTGCTGGAGCTGGTGGGCCTGGACACCCGGACCCGCCGCCGTCCCCAGGAGCTCTCCGGCGGCGAACAGCAGCGCGTGGCGATCGCCCGGGCACTGGTGAACAACCCCCGGCTCATCATCGCCGACGAGCCCACGGGGAACTTGGACCCGGCCAGGAGCCTTGAGATAATGATGCTCCTTCAGAAGATAAACGAGCTCGGCACCACGGTATTGGTGGTCACCCACGAGAAGGAGCTCGTGGAGAGCTTTTCAAAGCGGGTCATCGCCATCGACGGCGGAAAGATAATCAGCGACGGAATGGGCGGGTACTACAACTATGAAAGGTAACAGATTCGTTTATTACGTGCGCGAGGGCATAAACAGCATATTCAACCATGGCTTCATGTCCTTCGCCTCTGTCTGCATAATCGTGGCGTGCCTTATCATAATGGGGAGCTTCACGCTCCTGGCTCTCAATGTGGACAAAATGATCGACTCCATGGAGAATGAGAACGAAATAATGGCCTTCGTGGACGACAGCTACACCACCGAAGAGGCCCAGGCCATGAAGCCCTACATCGAGTCCATAGACAACGTGTCCTCCGTATTCTTCGTCACCCGTGAACAGGCATGGAAGGACTTTCTGGACACCTACTCCGACCCGGGACGCCTGGGCGAGTTCGGGCCCGAGACCCTTCGCGACCGGTACGTCATCTATGTGGACGACATATCCGTCATCGCCGACACCCGGGACGCGGTGAGCCGTGTCGCGGGCGTGGCCGACACCTCCGTCCATCTGGACATCGCCAAGACCCTGGTCAAGATACGCAACATCGTGACCATCGCCTCCATCGCCCTTGTGGCCATACTCTTCACCATATCCCTGTTCATAATGTCCAACACCGTCAAGCTCACCACCTTTGAGCGCCGGGACGAGATAGCCATTATGAAGATGGTTGGCGCCACAAGCACCTTCATCCGCTGGCCCTTCGTGGTCCAGGGCCTTATCCTGGGCCTTTTAGGCTCGCTTATATCCTTCGTTATGGAGTGGGGCCTTTACATCCTGTTCTCCGATAAGCTCATGGCCGGGGCGGGGCTGAGCCTTCTGACCGTTATCCCCTTCTCCTCCGTGTCCATTCCCATCTTCATCGCCTTCACCGCCGTGGGCCTCGGCGTCGGCGTGATCGGGAGCCTGCTGGCCATAAAGAACTACCTCAAGGTCTGATTTACTAAGGAGCATGTAAAAATGTCAAACAAAGGGCAAAAGCTGTTCATACGCATAATGTGTATCATTCTGGCCGTCCTCATGGCCGGCTCCGTGCTCATCGGCATACTCAGCGCCACCGCCGGAGCCGTGACCCAGGCCGACATCGACAAGCTGGAGGATGACCGTGACGCCATCCAACAGCGCCTGAAGGAGATCAATTCTCAGATAAACTCCCTTGAGTATGACCAATCCGTGGCCATAGCCAAAAAGGAGATACTTGACGACCAGATAGAGCTGACCCAACAGCTCATCGACAACTTAAATTCCCAGATAGCCGAGTATAACGAGCTTATCCGGGAAAAGGAGCAGGAGGTCGCCGACCGCCAGGCCGAGGAGGACGGGCAGATAGAGCTATATAAACAGCACATCCGCACCATGGAGGAGAACGGCATCGTCTCCTACTACTCCATCGTGTTCGGCGCCAGGGACTTCTCCGACATGCTCTCCCGCATCGACGTGGTCTCCAGCCTCATGAGGTACGACGAGGACGTCTACAACACCCTGGTCGCCGCCCGTCAGGCCACCGAGGAGGCAAAGACCACCCTGGAGTCCACCCGCGCCGCCGCCGAGACGAAGAAGAGCGACCTTCAATCCGCCGAGGACGAGCTCAAGGTCCAGCAGCAGCAGGCCACCGATCTTATAGCCTCCATTCAGCAGGACATAGAGGCGGCCAAGGCTCTCTATGAGCAGGCGGACAAGGAGGAGGACGCCATCAAGGCCCGCATCGCCCAGCTGGAGGAGGAGCTCCGCCGCCAGAACACCCGGGTGGTGGGCACCGGCAGCTTCCAGTGGCCGGCCGACTCAAACGTCGTGACCTCCGGCTTTGGCGGGCGCAACACCGGCATCGCCGGGGCCTCCACCAACCACAAAGGCATCGACATCCGCGCCGGCTACGGAGCAAACATCTACGCCGCCGACTCCGGCACCGTGGTCACCTCGGAGAAGAGCTCCAGCTACGGCAACTACGTGGTCATAAGCCACGGCAACGGCAAGACCACCCTATACGGTCACATGAGCCAGCGCCTCGTGAAAGCCGGCGACACGGTAAAGAAGGGCCAGGTCATCGGCTACGCCGGCGCCACCGGCGTTGCCAACGGCCCACACCTCCACTTCGAGATATGGGAAAACGGCAACCGGGTGAACCCGTTGAACTATTTCAAATCCGGTACATACGTGATGAAATAAAAAATTCTCCGGGAGCTCAAGGGCTCCCGGAAAATTTATTGTCGGCAAAGGCTGAGGGCCTCGTTTCCTCAGTTGCCTGCGAGCGGGACTGGGACGGGGGACGGGCCGATGTGGGCATCGGCCCCTACGGAAGCTCTTTTGGAGGTGCGGTGATAGACGGGGGACGGGCGGGTTTGGAACCCGCCCCTACGGGTTGAATGGGGGATTTCCCTAATTGGTGTAGGGGAGGGTTCTAAACCCTCCCGTTTTTAATAAGCGCCGTAAGGCGCAACCTTTTTAGAGGACGGTCCATCCCCTACCCCCTCCCAGTGGAGGGGCTGTTTTGCTCTACAAAACAAAAGGGATTTTTTCATAACTTGTATTTTATTTTCATATCCTTTCCCGGTGATATTTATTATAGCCCTCATAAAATCCGAATTTACCGGGAAGAGAAGGTCCTCCCTTGAGGCCGTCCCCGTTTTCCCCCTGGGGCTCCCCGCTATATTGGTGACCCTTGGCCTTCCACGGAATTTAAGCGAAAAGCGCTTATCGAAGCTCCTGGACAGGTGCGCCGCGACGCTGTCCGCCAGCCGGGTCCGACGCATCCTCCCCCACCGGGATTTTGAGTACGCGGACCGGCTTTTTGATATGGGCTTTT
>CANQUO010000060.1 GCA_947627085.1 uncultured Oscillospiraceae bacterium | reverse complement strand
ATCTTACTTTTTCTTCAATCGCTATCTTGTTCCGGTCCTTCATATAACTATGCTCCCCCTATCTCGACAGTGTTTTTTCCTTTTCACTGTCTACTTTAGGGGGAGCATATCAGGTTGAAAGGGGGCGATTTTCTATTCAAACGAGAAATGATATGGGGTACAGTATCGCTAAAAACGCAACGTTCACGGCGGTGAATATGAGAAGATAGCGGCCCTTGAGGGACGGGGAGTGGCGGGAGAGGTGTTTGTAGGAGATGAGGCTGGCCATTGAGGCGATGAGGGTGCCCAGACCCCCTAAGTTTACGCCGGTGAGGAGCTCCTTCCACTCCTCGGTAAAGCCCCCCAAAAGTAGGGCGGCGGGGACGTTGCTTATTATCTGGCTCAGGCCCACGCTTACAGGCAGGACGTGGCCTTCGAGGACCGCGAGGACGGCGTTTTTAAAGGGCCCGAACCTGCCCATATTGCCGATGAAGATGAAAAAGCACAAAAATGTGGCCAAAAGGCCGTAATCCACCTTCAAAATGAGCCGCCAGTCCCGGACAGCCACGGCCGCAATGACGACCGGCAGGAGCACGGTCACCGGTATGAGCTTGGCCACCGATAGGATACACAGCAAAAAGAGGGCGGAAAACCAGCAGAGGTCGAATTTGTTTATCTCCGGCGGGCGGCCGTTTATGGCGACGTTTACGGGGGAATTCTTCACGAAAATAAGCGTAAATACGACCAAAAGTACCGCCGCCCCGGCGGCGTAGGGGAGCATGGACAGTACAAATTCCCCGATACCCATGCCGGAGACGGAGTAGATGTACAGGTTCTGGGGGTTGCCGATGGGCGTCAGGATACTGCCCAGGTTGGCCGCCACGGTCATAAGCGTCACGGTGAGGACGAGGGAGCCCTTGTTCCCGCCCATATCGGCGAGCATCAGCGCCAGGGGGACGAAGGTTATGAGGGCCACGTCGTTGGTTATGACCATTGAGCCGAAAAAGCACAGGGCCAAAAGCGTCAGCGTCAGCGCCCGCCCGCTCTTCAGCCTGTTTAAAAGCCCCTGGGCCAGGCGCTGGAATACACCCAATTTGCGAAAGCCCGCCATCACGGCCATAAGGCAGAATAGTACGCCGAGGGTGTCCGCGTTTATGTAGCCCGGATACTCCCTGTCCGGCGGCACGAGAAAGCAGGAGGCGACGGCTAAAATACCGGAGACGCAAAGGACCGTCTCCTCTTTGAAAAATCCAAGGACCTTTTTCACGCCGTCACCCTCAGTTTTTAAGGCTGTTGAGCGGCGCGGGGATGCGCCCGCCCCGGTCGATGAAGAGCTTAGGGCTTGCGGGATTTACGGGCATTATGGGCGCGGAGCCCAAAAGTCCCCCGAAGTCCACCCGGTCGCCCACCTTCATTCCCGGCACGGGTATGACCCGGACGGCGGTGGTTTTCTGGTTTATCATGCCGATGGCGCTCTCGTCGGCTATAATGGCGGATATGGTCTCCACCGTGGTGTCGCCGGGGAGGGCTATCATGTCAAGGCCCACGGAGCACACGCAGGTCATGGCCTCAAGCTTCTCAATGGTCAGCTTCCCATTTTCAGCGGCCCTTATCATACCGGCGTCCTCGGATACGGGTATGAACGCCCCGGACAGTCCCCCCACGTTGGAGGAGGCCATGACCCCGCCCTTTTTCACCGCGTCGTTTAAAAGCGCCAGTGCCGCCGTGGTCCCCGGCGCGCCAACGGACTCAAGGCCCATCTCCTCAAGTATGTCCGCCACGGAGTCGCCCACGGCGGGGGTGGGGGCGAGGCTCAGGTCAACTATTCCGAAGGGCACGCCCAATCTCCGGCTGGCCTCCTGGGCCACCAGCTCACCCATGCGAGTTATGCGAAAGGCCGTCTTTTTTATGGTCTCCGCCACCACGTGGAAGGGCTCGCCCTTGCGCTTTTCCAAGGCCGAGTGGACGACGCCGGGGCCCGAGACGCCCACGTTTATGACGCACTCCGGCTCCCCCACCCCGTGGAAGGCCCCGGCCATAAAGGGGTTGTCCTCCACGGCGTTGGCGAACACCACAAGCTTAGCGCAGCCCTGGCCGTCCGTTATCTCGGCGGTCCTTTTTATTATCCTGCCCATCAGCGCCACGGCGTCCATGTTTATGCCGGCCCTGGTGGAGGCCACGTTGACGCTGGAGCACACCCGCTCCGTTTTAGCCAGGGCCTCGGGGATGGAGGCGATAAGCCGCCTGTCCCCCACTGTGAAGCCCTTTTGCACCAGGGCCGAGAAGCCGCCGATGAAGTTTACGCCGACTTCTTTGGCCGCCCGGTCGAGGGCGATGGCGAAGGGGGTATAATCCTCCGTGTCACAGCACTCGCAGGCGATGGCGATGGGGGTCACGGAGATGCGCTTGTTGACGATGGGTATTCCGAACTCCCGTTCGATGTCCTCGCCGGTCTTGACGAGCTTCTCCGCCCGCTTTGTTATCTTGTCGTATATTTTGTCACAGCAGACCTTAACGTCCGGGTGTCCGCAATCCCGCAGGGATATGCCCATGGTGATGGTGCGGATATCCAGATGCTGCTGGCTTATCATGTCGATGGTCTCTAAAATCTCGTTGGTGGTTATCATAGTCCGTTCCTTTTAAATAAGCTTTTTTATACTAATATTTGATAAAAAGATTTAACCGAGCGGCGAGGATTTTTTGTGTCAGGCGAGGAAAACGGCGCAGGGAATACTGTATGTATTGCCAAGCCGTTTGACGAAGCATGGCGCAAAAAAGACTGTCGCGAATTAAAGATTTTTATTAAATATTAGTATTATATCCGGTGCATCGCCTCGAATATGTCCTCCCGCTGGATGCGTATGTCAAGCCCGTGCTCCTGGCCGTCCTTTTTCAGGATATCCGAGAGTGCGGCGAAGTCCACCCTGCACCCGGCGGTGTCCACCAGCATTATCATGGTGAAGTATTCACGCATGACCGTCTGGGATATGTCCAGCACGTTCACGCCGTTCTGGGCCAGAATGGAGCACACGTTCGCGATTATGCCCACGGTGTCCCGGCCTATAACTGTAACTATCGCTTTCATTTTGCCCTCCTTAAATGCTAAATGCTCAGCTCGTCTATTGTCTTTTCAAAGGCCTCCATGAAGTTGTCAAGGAAGTAGTCAACCTCCGGCATACCCATGGCGCGAAGCTTCGTCAATGTTGACGAGGCGGCGGATTTGAACTCAAGGTTCCCGGTTTTCAACTCCTCCACGCACTTTATATAGGCCGAGAGCTTATCGGCGGCCTTCACTATGTCCCGGACCTCCCCCTCCTCCCGTAAGAGCAGGTCGTACTCCGGGCGCATGGTCTCGGGAAGGCCCTCCGACAGCTTGCGTATGGCCCCCTCCTCCACCCGGCGGTAGGCGGAGCGTATCTCCTCGTCGTGGTATTTGACGGGGGTGGGCATGTCGCCGGTGAATATCTCCGTGGCGTCGTGGAAAAGGGCCGCCGTGGCGCACCTGTCCGGGGAGGCGCTCCCGCCCATTATATCCCGCCTTATCACCGCCAGGGCGTGGGCCAGCACCGCCACCATGTGGCTGTGCTCCATCACGTTCTCCCGGTCCGCGTTGCGCATAAGCGCCCAGCGGTCGATATTTTTCATTCTTGAGATAAGGGCGTAAAAATTGTAGCTCATTTATCACACTTCCTCAATAATTTGGGGCCCCCGCGCAATCGTAGATTGCGTCAGTTTGTCAAAAAACTCAGATTCAATATTTTTTCCGGCGGCATGTACGTCGGAAAAAATCCCTTTTGTCGTCCAAGTGTGCCCCCTTGGGGCGCGCGCAGGACGACAGCAGGGAAATTGCGCGTGAATTTCGCAAAATTCACGCGCTGTTTCCCGCGCGTTCCCCTTTGTCGGAAAAGGCCAATGGCCTTTTTCGACAGGCTGGCGCAATCGTAGATTGCGTGGGGAGAGAAGGAGCGAACCGTGCGCTTGAGCCCGACCGAATGGGAGGGGGAGGTCAAGCCGGTTCCGCGACGACGATTGTACCGCCACCTAACACCTTATCGCCGTCGTAGAGCACCGCCGCCTGGCCGGTTGCTATGGCCCGCTGGGGGGAGGCGAAGGTGAGGCGGACGCCGTCCTCAAAGCTCTCAGCCACGCACTCCCGCTCAGGCTGGCGGTAGCGGGTCCTGGCCGAGCACCTTGCGGGCAGGGTGTCCGGCTTTGTTATCCAGTTAAAATCAGAGACGAGGCAGGAGCGGGAGTAGAGCCCCTCCTCAAAGCACACGGTGACGGTGTTGCGCTCCATGTCCTTTGATTTTACGTAAAGCGGCCGCTCCGCCGCCACGCCAAGGCCCCGGCGCTGGCCCACGGTGTAGCCCATAGCCCCCCGGTGGCGGCCGAGGACGCGGCCGGCGGTGTCAATAAGGTCCCCGGGGACGCTCATTTTACCGGTGTAGCGCTCCATGAAGCCGAGGTAATCCCCGTCCGGCACAAAGCAGATGTCCTGGCTCTCCTTTTTCCGGGCGTTTATGAAGCCCTCGCGCTCCGCTATGGCCCGGACCTCCTCCTTTTTAAGCTCCCCCAGGGGGAAGAGGGACCGGCTAAGCTGGGAGGGGGTGAGCTGGGCCAGCACGTAGCTTTGATCCTTCGCCGCATCCCGGGCCTTCCAGAGCTCCGGACCCTTATCCGTATCCACACGCCGGACGTAGTGGCCGGTGGCGATGAAGTCACAGCCCGCCTCACCGGCGTAATCGAGAAGGCAGGTGAACTTCATAAATCTGTTGCAGTCGATGCAGGGGTTTGGGGTGTTGCCCCGGCTGTACTCCGCCACGAATTTGTTGATGACGCATGTTCTGAACCGTAAGGAGAGGTCCAGGACCACGTGGGGGATATCGAGCCGGGCGCAGACGGAGGCGGCGTCCTGGACGTCGTCCACACTGCAACAGGTGCTCTCGCCCTCCAGCCCCAGAAGGGCGTTATCGAACAGCCGCATGGTGACGCCCACGCAGTCATAGCCCCGAGCTTTAAGGAGATACGCCGCCACGGAGGAGTCCACCCCTCCGCTCATGGCCACAAGGACTCGCTTGTTCATTGAACGTTGGGGCTTTCGCGCATAGCGAGGATGGTCTTTTCGATGAGCTCGTCAAGCTCCCAGCCCAGCGCCTCCGCCCCACGGGTTATGACGTCCCTGTCGCACCCGGCGGCGAATTTTTTGTCCTTGAATTTCTTCTTAACCGACTTGACCTCCAGATCGTCCACGCTCTTCGAGGGGCGCATTATGGCTACGGCGCCGATGAGGCCCGTGAGCTCGTCGGCGGCGAAAAGGACCTTCTCCATGGTGTGCTCCGGCTTTACGTCGGAGCATATGCCGTAGCCGTGGCTGACCACCGAGTGGATCATCGACTCGTCCACATCGTTCTCCCGCAGAAGCTCCGGGGCCTTTTGACAGTGCTCATTGGGATAGAGCTCAAAATCTATGTCGTGGAGTATGCCCACGGCCTTCCAGTAGTCGGCCTCGTCCTCAAAGCCCAGGTTTTTGGCGTACCACTCCATCACGTCGCCGACTATGCGGGCGTGGCTTAAGTGGAACTCGCCCTTGTTGTATTTTTTCGTTATCTCATAGGCCATTTCCGGTGAGGGAATCATAACAGCGCCTCCAATTTCGTTTGTTGATTACTGATTATATTGCAATTTTCCGATGATGTCAATAAAAGCCACGGCGGGAGGGGATTTTTTCAGGGGGCAGAAAATGCGATTACGGGATTGACAGGGGAATGAAGGAGTGCTATAATTGCTGTTAATCAATATTTTAAACTGATGAAGCGGGAGTAAAGGCGGACAGGTACCCAAAGAGAGCCCGGGCAGGTGAGAGCCGGGCGGTGAGCCGGCCGTCAAATGGGCCGCTGAGGGCGCGGGGGAAAGGTTTTCCAAGTATGCCGCGACGCGAAGGCCGCGTGAGAGCCGGGGGTATGAAGTACCCCGCAAAGAGCACGGCTGTGCCGTGAATCAAGGTGGTACCGCGAGCTTTTGCCCGTCCTTGAGCGTCAAGGACGGGTATTTTCTTTTTTGGAGGCCGACATGGAAATAAGACCAGGTATTCAGGAGCTTATTGAGCTTCGTGAAAAAGGGGAGTACAAAACAGCCCCCGTGTCCACGGAGCTCTACGCCGACGTGATAACGCCCATCGAGGCGCTCAGGCGCTTTCACGGACTGCCCTGCTTTTTGCTGGAGTCCGCCGAGGCCAAGGAGCGCTGGGGCCGCTACTCCTTCATCGGCTGTGACCCGGAAAAGTGCGTCACCGCCCGGGACGGGAGGGTGACGGTCACGGGCTACGGCAAAACGGAGTACACCGGTTTTGACGCCAACGCCGTCATCCGGGGGATACTCGCCCAAAACCGGGCCCCCAGGTTCGACTGGCTGCCGCCCTTCACCGGGGGGCTGGTGGGGTACTTCGCCTACGACTACATCAAATACTCAGAGCCCACGCTGAAGCTGGATGCCGCCGACACCGAGGGCTTTCAGGACATGGACCTTATGCTCTTCCGCAAGGTCATGGCCTTTGACAACTACCGGCAAAAGATAACGCTGATGATAAACATCGACCTCAATGAGCGCCTTGAGGAGAGCTACGCCGAGGCCTCCGAGAGGCTCAAAGCCTGGAAGGAGCTCCTCGTGAGCCCCGCCGGGGGAAAAGTGCCCGGCGGGAGGATGACGAGCGATATCCGGACGCTGTTTGACCGGGAGCGGTTTTGCTCCATGGTGGAGAAAGCGAAGGCGCGAATATATGAGGGGGACATCTTCCAGGTGGTGCTGTCAAACCGGCTGGAGGCGGACTTTGAGGGGAGCCTTTTTGACACCTACCGGGTCTTGAGGACGCTTAACCCCTCACCATATATGTTCTACTTCTCCGGCAACGACATGGAGGTGGCCGGAGCCTCGCCGGAGACGCTGGTGAAGCTGGAGGACGGCGTCCTGCACACCTTCCCACTGGCCGGCACAAGGCCCCGGGGGAAAACAGCCGAGGAGGACGAGCGGCTGGAGCGGGAGCTTCTGGCGGACGAGAAGGAGCGGGCCGAGCACAACATGCTGGTGGACCTGGGCCGGAACGACCTTGGCAAGATATCCCGGTTCGGCACCGTGGAGGTGGAGGAGTACATGAAAATTCATCGCTTCTCCCACGTGATGCACATCGGCTCAACGGTCCGGGGAGTTATCCGGGAGGACAGGGACGCCCTTGATGCCGTCGAGGCGGTGCTCCCGGCTGGAACGCTGTCCGGCGCGCCGAAAATAAAGGCCTGCGAGATAATAAACGAGCTTGAGGACTGCCGCCGGGGCATATACGGCGGGGCCATCGGCTATATCGACTTCACCGGCAACATGGACACCTGCATAGCGATAAGGATAGCCTATAAGAAAAACGGCAAGGTCTTTGTCCGCTCCGGGGCGGGGATCGTGGCCGACAGCGTGCCGGAGAGGGAATTTGAGGAGTGCGTCAACAAGGCCAAGGCCGTGGTCCGCGCCCTTGAGACCGCCGGGGAGGGACTGGAATGATACTTCTTATCGACAACTACGACAGCTTCTCCTATAACCTCTATCAGCTCATCGGTGAGATAGAGCCGGACATACGGGTCATAAGAAACGACGCCATGACGGTGGAGGAGATAGAAAAGCTCCGCCCGGACAGGATAATTTTATCCCCCGGCCCGGGCTATCCCAGGGACGCGGGAGTGTGCGTGGAGGCGGCAAGGACGCTGGGCGCGGCTATCCCAACCCTCGGCGTGTGCCTTGGCCATCAGGCAATATGCGAGGCTTTCGGCGCCACGGTGGGCCACGCCAAAAGGCTCATGCACGGAAAGCAGTCAACGGTAACGCTGGACGCCTCCTGCCCCATATTCCGGGGACTTCCCGAGCGTGTGGAGGTTGCAAGATACCACTCCCTGGCCGCCATCGAGAGCACCATGCCGGACTGCCTCCAAGTCACAGCCAGGAGCGACGACGGGGAGATAATGGCCGTCTGGCACAAAAGCTGCCCGATTTTCGGGGTGCAGTTCCACCCGGAGTCCATAATGACCCCGGAGGGGCGAATAATGCTTCGGAATTTCATCACCATGTAAAGGAGATTTTATCATGATAAAGGAAGCCATCGAAAAAATCGTCAACAAGCAGGACCTCACCTACGACGAGGCATACGCCGTGATGAACGAGATCATGAGCGGCGAGACAAGCCAGACCCAGAACGCCGCGTTCCTGGCGGCCCTGTCCACCAAGAGCGCCCGGGCGGAGACCTCCGACGAGATCGCCGGCTGTGCCGCCGCCATGCGGGACCACGCCTTAAAAGTGACCACCGACCTTCCCATATTTGAGATCGTCGGCACCGGCGGGGACGGGGCCCACAGCTTCAATATCTCCACCACCTCCGCCCTTGTGGCCGCCGCCGGCGGCATGAAGGTGGCAAAGCACGGCAACCGGGCGGCATCATCCCAGTGCGGCACCGCCGACTGCCTGGAGGCGCTGGGGGTGAACATCCAGCAGTCCCCGGAAAAATGCGTGGAGCTTCTGAACAAGGCCGGCATGTGCTTCTTCTTCGCCCAGAAGTACCACTCCAGCATGAAGTACGTGGGGGCCATCAGGAAAGAGCTGGGCTTTCGCACGGTGTTCAATATCTTAGGGCCCCTGACCAACCCCGGAAGCCCGAAGATGCAGCTTCTCGGCGTCTACGACGAGTACCTTGTGGAGCCACTGGCCCAGGTGCTCATAAGCCTCGGCGTCGAGCGGGGCATGGTGGTCTACGGCATGGATAAGCTTGACGAGATATCCCTCTCTGCCGAGACGAGAGTCTGCGAATTTAAAGACGGGTGGTTCAAATCCTACACCGTCTCCCCGGAGGACTTCGGCCTCACCCGCTGCCAAAAGTCCGACCTTGTGGGCGGCACGCCCCAGGAGAACGCGGCCATCACCCTGGACATCCTCCACGGCGTGAAGGGGCCCAAGCGGGACGCGGTACTGCTCAACGCCGGGGCGGCGCTCTACATCGGCGGCAAGGCGGAGACCTGGGCCGAGGGCGTGGAGCTGGCCGCGGAGCTCATAGACTCCGGCGCGGCCCTCCGGGTGCTGGAGAAGCTCATTGAGGTCTCCAATCTGCCGGAATGAGTACGATCCTTGATAAATTGGCCGCCCACGCCCGGGAGCGGGTTGCCGCGAAAAAAGAGGAATGTTCCCTTGAGGCCCTGCGGGAGCTGGCCGTCAAGGGCGGCGCCGCCGGTGGCGGGACCTTTGAAAAGGCCCTCAAACGGCCGGGGCTGAGCTTCATCTGCGAGGTAAAGCGCGCCTCCCCCTCCAAGGGCCTCATCGCACCGGATTTTCCCTACGTCGATATCGCCCGTGAATACGAGTCCGCCGGGGCCGACGCCATAAGCTGCCTCACCGAGCCCAAGTGGTTTATGGGGTCCGACGGCATCTTCCGGGAAATCCGGGCCGCCGTAAAGACGCCCATGCTCCGCAAGGACTTCACGGTGGACGAGTATCAGCTATATGAGGCCAAGCTCATGGGGGCAAACGCGGCGCTGCTCATATGCGCCATTCTGGACACGGCGACTATCGCGAAATACCTGCAAATTTGCGACGATCTCGGCCTTGCCGCCCTTGTGGAGGCCCACGACGAGACGGAAATTCGCTCCGCCGTCGCGGCGGGCGCGAAGATAATCGGCGTCAACAATCGGAACCTCAAGGATTTCTCCGTAGATTTTTCAAATGCCGCCCGCCTCCGGGACCTCATACCGCCGGAGTGCGTCTACGTGGCCGAGAGCGGCGTAACATGTCCCGGGGACGCCGCCGTACTTCGGAAAATCGGCGCTGACGCGGTGCTCATGGGGGAGGTCCTCATGCGCTCGGAGAACAAATCGGAGCTTCTCACAAGGATGCGGGAGGCGGCCGGATGACAAAGATAAAAATCTGCGGGCTATATAGGCCCGAGGACGTGGAATACGTCAATGAGGCCCTGCCCGACTACGCGGGGTTTGTGATAGACTTCCCGAAAAGCCACCGGAGCGTCACGCCGGAGAAGGCCCATGAGCTTTCACGCCGCCTCAGCCGGGAGATAACCCCGGTGGGAGTATTCGTAAACGAGCCCGTCGACACCGTCGCCGACCTCTATTTTTCCGGGACGATAAAAATCGCCCAGCTCCACGGGGACGAGGACGAGGCGTATATCGCCGCCCTTCGCCGCGCCGCCCCGGGACTCGGCATCTGGCGGGCCTTTAAGCTGAGCTCCGCGGCCGATACGGCGGCGGCCAACGCCTCCACGGCCGACATGGTGGTCCTGGATAACGGTCAGGGCACCGGTGAGAGCTTCGACTGGGATATTATAGAGGGCGTCACCCGGCCCTACATCCTGGCGGGCGGCCTCACGCCGGAGACCATTCCGGCGGCGATAGCCAGGCTCCGCCCCTTCGGGGTGGACATATCCTCCGGAGTGGAGACGGACAGGGTGAAGGATTTTTGCAAAATCAAGGCGGCTGTACGTGCCGCGGGAAAGGAATGAACCATATGGCCGGACGCTTTGGCATCCACGGCGGACAGTATATACCGGAAACACTTATGAACGCGGTCATAGAGCTGGAGGAGGCCTATAACCGCTTCAAGGACGACCCCGAGTTCAACCGGGAGCTTACGTATCTCTTCAACGAATACGCGGGCCGCCCCTCCCGGCTCTACTTTGCCGAGAAAATGACCCGGGACCTGGGCGGGGCGAAGATATATTTAAAGCGCGAGGACTTAAACCACACCGGCGCCCACAAGATAAATAACGTGCTTGGACAGGCCCTTTTGGCGAAGAAAATGGGCAAGACCCGCCTCATCGCCGAGACCGGCGCCGGCCAGCACGGCGTGGCCA
>CANQUO010000059.1 GCA_947627085.1 uncultured Oscillospiraceae bacterium | reverse complement strand
CCCTGGTGGGACACCTCTACTATGAGGGCAAGGACATCTCCATCGGCGATGGCGGGATAGGCGAGCTCACCCAGCGCTTTTACGACGAGCTCACCGGCATCCAGTGGGGCACCCGCCCGGATACCCGTGGCTGGACACAGAAGGTATGTGACTGAGCGAAAGCTTAAGCGTAGCAGGAGGCGGTATCGATTCCGCCTCCTGTTTTTTAGTTTTTGGAAAAAATACCTTGACAAATAAATATTATAATGATATTATTTTGATATCATAAAAATTTACCAGGGGAGGAATACATATGAAATCAGACATTGAGGAAAGAGAGCTCCGGCCTGTATCCGGCGGGCTCATGCTGATGGTGCTCATCGCCGGCATCGTCGGCGGCACAGCCATATTCGTGCTGTCCACCTTGGGGGTGGTCTCAGGGGCTTGTCCCACGGCGCTGGGCGTTGTGGGGATGCTCCTGGGCGGCGTGGGCGGCTGGCTCGTCTGCCCGGTGCTCTTAGCGGGCCTGAAGATAGTCAAGCCCAACGAGGCGCGGGTGTTCACGCTTTTCGGCAAATACTACGGCACGGTGAAGAAGAGCGGGTTTTATTATGTAAACCCCTTCGTCACCTCCTTCTCGCCTGCCTATAACGCGGCTCTCAGCGCCGCTCAGGAAAAGAGCAAGCAGCTGGCCGCCGAGGGGAAGGCCTCCCTGGTCTCCGTTGGTGTGGGCAAGGGCATCAGCCTCAAGACCCAGACGCTGAATAACCAGAAGCAGAAGGTCAACGACGTTCTGGGCAACCCCATAATCATCGGCGCGGTGGTAATATGGCACGTGGAAAATCCCACGCTGGCGGCCTTCGCGGTGGAGAACTATCAGGAATTTCTCAGTATCCAGACCGACGCCACCATACGCAACATAGCCCGGCTCTACCCCTACGACATATTTGACGACGACGATGACGACGACGGCGTGAGGGAAAAGACCCTGCGCTCCTCCACCATAGAGATCGCCGACACCATGCGGGAGGAGCTTCAAAAGCGCGTCGTATCTGCCGGCCTCACCGTGGAGGAGGTGCGCATAACCCACCTTGCCTACGCCGAGGAGATTGCCGCCGCAATGCTCCAGCGCCAGCAGGCCGTGGCCATAATCGCCGCCAGGCAGAAGATCGTGGACGGCGCGGTGGGTATGGTGAAAATGGCCATCGACAGGCTCAACGAGGACGAGGTGGTGAACCTTGATGAGGAGCGCAAGGCCGCCATGGTCTCCAACCTCCTTGTGGTTCTGTGCGGCAACAAGGACGCCCAGCCCATCGTCAACTCCGGGAGCATATACTGATGGACCCTAAAGAGCGTGAAGAGGCCCTCCGGGAGAGACTTGAGCGCATCGAGGCTCTTGAGCGGGAGCTGAAGGCGAAGGAGTCGGCCAAAAAGCAGGTGCCGCTGAGGCTGTCAAACACACTCTGGACAGAGATCGCCGCCTGGGCCGAGGAGGATTTTCGCAGTATAAACGGACAGATAGAGTATATCCTCACGGAGGCGGTGAGACGCCGGAAGGGCGGGAAGTGAAGTGGAGTTTCTCTTTGAGTTTGTCCTTGACCTCGTATTCGAGGGTATGGGCGAGGCAAGCAAATGCCCCAGAGTCCCAAAGCCCGCGCGGTACGCCCTCATAGCCGTGCTGGCGCTCCTTTACGCCGCCGTCGTGGGAATCGTGGCGCTTGCGGGGCTTCTGTTTATAAAGGACGGACGCGGCGCGGCCGGTACTGTGATGCTGATTATCGCCGCCCTCCTTCTCATATTCGGCGCGCGGACGTTCATAAAGACATATCTTAAGAGAAAATCAGGGTAATGACGACCCCCCGGCTTTGCCGGGGGGTATATTTAGATATTAATATTAATGTAAACGGGAGGGTCTGGGACCCTCCCCTACGGGAAAATCATAATTTGTCCAATTTAAAGGTTTATTCCAAAATGTTTACTTATCCTCCATCAAAAGCTCCACTATCTTAAGATAGAGCTTTTCGGCGTTCCTTTTGAAATTCCCCTCGATTTTCGCCGCCTGATCGTTGTCCCCGGTAAGAACGTCCATGTTCAGCACCGGCCCCAGGCCGTCGGACATGGAAAGGTGCACCGTGAGACCGCCCCGGGAGCGAAGCTCGTGGCTTGCCTTTATCATGCTCCGCCGGCGCTGGATATCCGACAGCGCCCCGGCGGCCTTCTCCGCCCGTACCCTGACGGAGTAGGGGAGAGTGGACTCCATGGCCTCGCCGTTTTCCCGGCCCTTCTCGGTGACCGTGTAGCCCTCCTCGCTTTTCGCGATGTGCTCCGTGCGCGTAAGGTCCGCCATGCACTCGGAAAAGTCAAAATATCCGATGGCGGTATCGGTGAGGAGCGTCATATCCGTCAGCTCCTCCCAGGTCGCGGCCTGGGGCAGGCGGCGGAGGATAAACAGTATGAGCACCTTAAGGTCCATCTCGCTGTGAATAAATCCGAGCCGTCCTTCCATTTTCACCGCCTCCTTTTTCGAGATTTTTAAAATATAAATATATTATACATTCATTCTGACTTTTTCACAAGTACTTTTCTCCGTGACGATTGACGTATTTCCGAAAATATAGTAAAATAAACGCAAAAGAGATACCGCGCTTTTCGAAAAAGAGAGATAATACTAATATCTATTTAAAAGTAGACACCGAGCGGCGAGGATTTTTCGTGTCATGCAAGGAAGGCGACGCAGGGAATACCCATTGGTATTTCCAAGGCGGCTGACGCCGCATGGCGCGAAAAAGGCCGTCGCGAATGGCTTGTTTTAATTAGATATTAGTATTAAATGATAAGGAGAGGATATTATGGCAAGAGGCAAGCACCAGCCCCAGCCGTCCATTGACAAAAGGACGCTTACCCTTATAGCCTGCGCCGCGGCGGGCGTGCTTATCGCCATACTTTGCGTGGTGCTGGTCGTCAACGCGATCACATCGGGGAGTGATAATGAGACGGAGGAGACCTCCGCGCCAACCGATTCCCAGGCGCCCACAACCGAGCCTCCGACCCAGCCCCCGGCGCCAACAACCGAGCCTACCGAGGCCACCCAGCCCCCGACGGAGCCTCCCACCGAGCCGCCGGCCCCGGAGTTTGTGAACCCCTTGACCGGCTTGGAGGTCCCTGAGGACATATCCGGCAAAAGGCCCGTGGCCGTTATGTTCAACAACCTTAAAAAGGCCACGCCCCAGGAGGGCATCGGCTCCGCCGACATAATATACGAGATTCCCGTAGAGGGCGGCATAACACGCTTTATGGGCATCTATCAGGACCTGAAGGGCATTGACGCTGTGGGCTCCGTCCGCTCGGCCCGGCCGTATTTCGTGGACATAGCCCTGGGCTATGACGCCGTATATATCCACGCCGGCGGGAGCGACGACGCCTACCGGAGGCTCAAAGACAGCGGCATCGACCGGCTCGACGGGGTCAACGGCTCCGGCGAGGGCTTCTACCGGGACTCATGGCGCAAGGAGAACATGGGCTCGGTCCACAGCCTCATGTTTGAGATAAACCGCCTTAATGAGATAATGACGAAAAACCGCTTCCGCGTGGACCACAAGAGCGGCTTCGACGCCGGCATGACCTTCGCTCCCTCGGGCTATGAGCGCTCCGGCTCCTCGGGAAAGAGTGTCACCGTCAGCTTCAACGGCTCCAAGTCCACGTCCTTTGAGTACGACGGCGCCACCGGTCTCTACGCCGTCAGCCAGTACGGCGGGGCCATGAAGGACTCCGACGACGGCGCCCAGGTGAAGGTCCGGAACATCGTTGTGATCTCCGCCAAGCTGACCCCCATAGCCGGCGACACCGAGGGCCGCCTCTCCGCCACCCTCACCGGCTCCGGGAACGGCTGGTTCATCGCCGACGGCACTGCCCGGGAGATAAAATGGACCCGCAAATCAAACTCCGGCCAGTTCACCTTCCTTGACGCGGACGGAAAAGAGGTCCTCTTCTCCCCGGGAGTTACATACATCGGGATCATCCCACTCTCCACCGGGAGCGTGGATGTCAAATAAAAATCGAAAATCCCGAAAAAAGGCCGCATGGCCTTTTTTCGTTGAACGGAGTGGAAATTATGGAGTTTACGAACGAGAGGATTTTAAAAACCGCCATGGAGCAGTCGGCGATCGACGCGGGGTGTGAGGCGGGGGATTTTCTGAAAAGCGAAAATGTGACGGTCGTCTCACGGGCGGATTCGAGAGCCAGAAAATATCTGACGCTGCCCTTTGACTGCCAGCTCATATCCTACGGCAACAACGTGGTGGCGTCGGTGGGCGAAAAATACAGGGGATTTGTGACAGACTATATAAGCTCCTACCCGGTCGAGCACTGCTTTGAGACGCCGAACATGCACGTTTTGAACGACGGGCTTCAAAGGGAGGGGCTCCGGGTCTGTTTTATGGCGGAATATTTCCTGCCGGACATTAAAGCGATGCAAAAGCTCGACTGCCCGTATGAGACGAGACTTTTGACGACGGAGGACTTCGGACCGCTATATACCCATGAGTGGAGCAACGCCCTTTGTGAAAAGCGCCGGGAGCTGGACGTTCTGGGCGTGGGAGCCTTCGATAAGGGAAGGCTCATCGGCCTTGCCGGGTGCTCCGCCGACTGCGACACCATGTGGCAGATCGGCGTCGACGTATTGCCGGAATATCGAAGGCGTGGCGTGGCCTCGGCGCTGACGGCCAGATTGGCCCGCGAGATACTTGAAAGGGGAAAGACGCCATTTTACTGCGCCGCCTGGTCAAATATAAGGTCCGTGCGCAACGCCATAAGAAGCGGCTTTCGCCCCGCCTGGGTGGAGCTCACGGCGAAAAGCGCCGAGTTTGTGGAGAAAATGAATTCAAAAGGACAGCAATAGTGAATATCGCAAAAGGCTGACGCCCACGCGCCCGCCTTTTACTATGTAATGACCACCGGCTTAAATCCACGGCCATTAAATATTTTTTCTGACGACATGCGCGTCAGAAAAAATTCCTTTTGTTTTGCGGAGTGTATGGCCCTTCGGGCCATGCGCGGAGCAAAACAGCAGAAAAGCCTGGACGGAATTGGAAATTCCGTCCAGGCTTTTCGCACGTACCCTATATTATTGTGAAAGGGGCCAAAGCCCCTTTCACAATAATGTTACTCCCGAATAAGCGCACTCCCGTATTGTGCTGTCGTCCCAGATGCTGGCCTGGACCTCGCCCACGTGGGCTTTTTTGAGGAGGAGCATACAGAGCCTCGACTGGCCGATGCCGCCGCCGATGGTAAGGGGCAGGCGCCCCTCAAGGAGCATCCTGTGGAAGGTGAGGCTCCGCCTTGCGTCACAGCCACGCTCGGTGAGCTGGCGGTCCAATGACTCCGGGTCCACCCTTATGCCCATGGAGCTCACCTCAAAGGCGCACCCCAAAAGCTCGTTCCAGAACATGATGTCGCCGTTTAGCTCCCAGTCGTCGTAGTCCGGGGCCCGTCCGTCGTGGATATTGCCGGATTTGAGCTTCTTGCCTATCTGCATGACGAAAGCCGTGCGGTGTTCCCGAAGATACGCGTTCTCCCGCTCCTTCGGTGTGAGCTCCGGCCACGTGTCCTCCAGTTCCTGGCTTGTGACGAAGCTGACGGTGGGGTCAAGCTCTAAATTGAGCTTGGGGAAAACGGCCTTGAGCTTATCGTTTGTCTCCATGATGGCGGCCACGATATCCCGAACGGTGGCCTTGAGATATTCCACGTTCCGGTCCTCTTTTGTAATGACCTTCTCCCAGTCCCACTGGTCCACATATATTGAGTGCAGGTTGTCCATGGTCTCGTCCCGGCGGATGGCGTTCATGTCCGTGTATATGCCCTCGCCCGGCTTGAAACCGTAGCGATGGAGGGCCATGCGCTTCCACTTGGCCAGGGAGTGGACCACCTGTCCCTCCTTGTCCCCGTCGGGGATGTCAAAGCTCACGGGCCGCTCCACGCCGTTTAAGTCGTCGTTGAGCCCCGTGCTGGCCTCCACGAAAAGCGGCGCGGAGACACGCAGAAGATTGAGCCTGCTGCTCAACGCCTCCTCGAAGGTGTGCTTCAAAACCGCAATGGCCCGCTGGGTGTCGTATATCCCAAGTAGCGGCCGGTAGCCGGATGGTATGTAAGCGTCCATAGAATTTCACTCCAATTTTCGTAAAATACATTGGCTATTTTACCGCGGTAAAAGGGAGAAGTCAATAGAAAACATGCCCCCGCTGCCTGTTTTTGAATACATAATTCTTATCCGTATAGCTACTTTATCCTTTCTCCAAGTCAAAATCAGCTCCTTATTCTCTGACCCATACATCGATCTCGTCTTTTTCTTGCGAAAGCTGTATTCGATGTCCGTTTGATTTATGTCGATAGCCGCTTTTGCCCATTGACAATAAAGATCATCTTTTTCTTTTCAGGCCTAAAATAACGTCGGCTGATACATTGTAAAATTTGCACAGCGTGATAAGATGCCTTATGGGCAATTCGTTTGCGCCTCTCTCGTACCTTGCGTACATTGTTTGACTTGTTCCAAGGATGTCTGCGATCTGCTGTTGCGTTAAATCGTTATCCTCTCTCAGCGCGCGAATGTATGATACATAGTATTCCATCCTCACACCTCCTATGGTAGTATGAGCACAGAATAGCAAAGTAAAGAAGTTTACTATTGACTTTAGTAAATTTATTTACTATAATAATTCTGAAAATCTTCTGGGAGGTGCTCAAATGCGTAAATCAAAGAAATTCATTGTTCTGATTTCCGTGGCGTTGTTTTCGCTGACCTTATTTTGCAATACAGCGTTGGCGGATACAACAGGAAGCTTTCCGGACGTGCCGGAAAATGCCGGTTATGCGGAGGCCGTAGAAGTCTTGGCTGAATTGGGTATATTTGGCGGAGATGATAAGGGAAATTTTAATCCCGACAAGACCATCACCCGAGCTGAGTGCGCCGCCGTTATCTGCAGGATGCTTGGCGTAGAAGAAGAGGCCAAGTCCATGAAAAAACAGGTGTTTTCTGATGTATCGACCAGCTTTTGGGGCGCCGGTGTGATCGCGAAGGCGGCGGAATTGGGAATCATAGGCGGCTATGGAAACGGAAAATTTGGGCCGAATAACCCGGTGACGCAGGAGCAGATGATCAAAATGCTGGTGTGCGCCTGGGGGTATGGGGATATGGCGGAGTCCGCAGGTGGATGGCCAAAAGGATACGCAAGCGTTGCAAACGATCTCGGCATAACCGATTATTTGGTTTCATCCGACCCGGCAAAGCGTAGTGAAGTCGCCATCTGGTGCTATAATACATTATTTGTAAATTCTTATGTGGAGGGCTAAAAATGAAAAAGAAAAGATACATTTCTGTTTTTCTCGCTTTTTCACTCTTTGTATTATTATTTCCATTTACAACGGTTCATGCTACCAGTATTGATGATGTCACATCAAAAATGGATACATATGTCTCATTTCTGAACAGTTACGGGAATGCCTATTGGAACGGCAATTTGCGCTCAACGCGTGCTGAAAAAGACCTTAAGAATGCAATTGACCGGGGGGATTTTTCTTACGGTTTGACATCGCATCAATGTGTTTATTCCGGAACGCACAAACACGCAAACGGGTGTACATCCAACGTTTTTGGAGGGGCGGCTCAGTGCCACGGTTTCGGAAAATACTTTGCGTACTATCTTTTTGGGAACTACCCTACAAGCGCCTCCGGAGACGGTGTCGCAATTGGGTATCAGCTCGACACCGCGTGGATATATTATCAAAAATGCATTGGATATTCCGAATGCCCAGCCCTACAACCCGGCGATTTCATCAGATACTTTCCCAGTGAGAGCAAGCAACATACCGCTATAGTTTATTCCATCAATGGCGACACCATCACTGTTATTCAGGGGAACGGCGGGGACATTGGCAAATGCGGTATTACTAAGTACCCACTGTCCATCTCATACAGCACCTTCAAAAATTATTTTAGCAAAAATAAGGCGTATGTTTGTCGTAGCAGTAGCATTGGCACTGTGGAAAAAATCATGACCGTGACGACAGACGGAGTTACAGAGCTCACCGAAACTTCTGCCCGACTCAATGGACATTTTCAATCAAACTATACTGCCCACATCACCGAGCACGGGGCATATTTTGGAACAAATCCAGACAACATGGTCAAGGTTGCGGTGGACAAGGTCAACTACAACAAGAGCAAGCTCACTATGTTTTACAGGACAGGCAAGTATTATGGAGACTTGACGCCGGGGACTACATATTATTATCGGCAATACGTGGTAGCCGACGACAAGGAATTCAAGGGCGACATCGTGAGCTTCACTACACCCGGTCAATCGGTACCTCCTGATGAGACGGAAAAGCCTTCACGGCCGATTCCGGAGGCTCCGTCCATCACCGTAAGCTCCGACACTATCTATGTCGGACAGTCCGCGACTATCCGGTGGAACAGCGTGGCGGACACCCTTGTCTATTCGCTTATCATCTCCGGCACTAAGGTAATATCCGACCAATTTGATGGGAGCAATACCTCGTATGTGCTGTCGAATCTTCCCGAAGGCACTTATACGATAAGGCTGTATGCCAGCGGCAGCGGCGGAACAAGCCCTGAAAGCAACACGGTCACTCTCAAGGTTATTCCAAAGCCATCGGCACATCACGTCTATACCGCCCCGGCGACAAATATCACCGCGACCTCCGCACAGCTCAACGGCTCTTTCAGCTCCGATACGAAGCCGCACATGACAGAGCACGGGGCGTATATGGGGACGAATCCAAACGCTATGACGAAGGTGGCAGTGGACAAGGTAGATTATTATAAGTCGAGCCTGACGATGTTCTATTCCACGTCCAAGTATTACGGCTCTTTATCGCCCGACACCACCTACTACTTCTGTGAGTATGCCGTACTGGACGGTGTTGAGGTGCGCGGAGAGACGCTATCCTTCACCACGCCCAAGCAGCAGTCTTCCAGCATAAGAAACGGCGTGATTCGCGGTACCGTCGGCAATTTGTCCATCCGCTCCGGCCCCGGGACCTCCTACACAAAGCTCGGACGTATCCCGGAGGGCGCGACCTGCTCCGTGGACCTGAGCCGTACCTCCGGTAACTGGTACTGGGTCACATACAATGGCATCAGCGGATACGCCAGCAAGAATTATATAGTGCTGCAGTAAAATTATAATATATAGGGGATAGAGCTTATGAAAAAAAGTATGCTTATTTTTCTTGCTATTCTCTTCCTGCTGTCCGGTTGCGCGCCAAACATCACGGATGAGAATAAGCCACCGCAAAACAGCGGTACCTCTTCCCAGCAAAGTGTCGGAAGCTCAACTAACAGCTCCAATAATAATCAGGCATCAGACCCGCAGAGGGCCTCTAAAGACCCAAAAGACGAGGCACAAATGGCCGAGGACATCAACGGAAATAAGTTTTTCAAAGAACAGTATTCCAGGTTTACCGTATCTGAAGTAACGGTGGATAAGCGCCAGACGGATACGGCAAATAAGACTGATAAGGTATATGTTACCGCGCATGTCATAAACAGCAACGAGAATTTGCCACGCCACCAGCCAAACACGATAGAAGGAAATGTAAATCTGATTTTGACCTACGGCTTGTACAACGAGGGCTGGATTTTTGACACATTTGAGGTCGACTTCAACGGTGAATTTGGTAGCGGTCAATACAAGGCCATTGCTGACATAGAGTTAGACGAGGGGCAAATAAAAAATTTTCTTGGTATAGGCGACAGCACATATTTGGAGATCCTCGACCACACCACCGACGAAGAGGTTGGTAAATTCGTGACTTACAGTATCAAAACGATCGACAATTATAAATACGCTAATGTGACGCTGGAAACTTGTCTGCAATTCATATTCAACGGAGACACCGAATACAGCTCCGGCGAATGGGTCTCCAACATCTCAAGCAGTGAGCTGGAGTATGACTGGCATTTGAGCGGGGAATACCCGACCTTTGATGATAGCAAGTCTGTGAATTTACCGTACGATCAGCCCGAAGAGATGATGGAGTACGCACAGAGCTCAACATATGACGGGGGATCATATACATTGCGGACATCCTTCCGGGATATAACCTCCACTACTCTAAAGGAGTTTGGCGCGTCGCTTGATTGCGGTGAAGAAATATCCCAAGGATATGCTGTGAGATTTTGGGATGGAGAAAACAGAGACGCTTACGTAGGAATGGATTACAATGACTTTTGTTATGGCTATGTCGGACAAGTAGTATATAATCTGTATAGGGAATATTCCTTCGTTTTTCTGATTGGACCCGACAAGATTGCAAGCGTAAACCCGGAAGGGACAGTTGATCCGATTAACCACATCGTTTATTTTGAAATCAAGGAAGTTTTTCCTGCCGAATGACCTATACTTTCGCTTTACGATTCAACGTCTTTATTTGAGATCTTCATATCAAGTCTATCCGCTTTTACAATAGTAATACTTCCTTGTGATTTTGATGAAGGGAGGTGAAAAGGATGAATATGCGTACATTGGGCTGGCTTCTCATATTCGTCGGCTTTGTTCTCGGCGTGTTCGCCATTGCAATCATAAAGGAATCAGCACATGATTATGATTACCGAGGTCCCGTAACCGGAATTGTAATGTTGTTGGCCGCGGTTTGCGCTCTTGTATGCGGAATCAGCGTACTGCGCAAGCATCCGAAGGAATAACGAATACCTACGGTGAATCTAACAGCAATCACCACCAGCAAAGGCAAGGACGGACTGCCCTTGCCTTTGCCGATTCTTATGCGAACGACGCGAAAGCTCAGGTCAAAGAAATGAGGCTGGCCACGACCAAAGCTCAGCTATGAACTTGACGGATATTCCAATCCGTCTATTTGCTATTCCATTTTGCAAAAAAGCGGCACACAGTTTGTCTACTCCAACAGATTCTCACATAATCTCATCAGTATCGTCGCCGTCTGGGCGCGGGTGGAGCTTCCGG
>CANQUO010000058.1 GCA_947627085.1 uncultured Oscillospiraceae bacterium | reverse complement strand
GCCGATCACGAGGCCGCTCCCGTGGTCGATGACGAGCCTGCGGCCTATGGTGGCGCCGGGGTGTATCTCGATGCCCGTCCGGCGCTTGGCGTGCTCAGATATGGCCCTCGATAAAAATCTGTGGCCGTGACACCACAGAAAGTGCGCCCTCCTGTACGCCCGCTCGGCCCTTGGGCCGGGGTATATCCAGTATATCTCCAGCGCCGATCTGGCCGCCGGGTCCCGGGCCTTGTAGGCGTTTATGCTCTCCCTTGTTCTCTCAAACATATGACTTTCCTTTCCGGGAGCAAAAATAAAAACGCCCCCATGGGTCGCCCCATGGGAGGCGCTTTCGCGCGGTTCCACTCCCGTTTTGACTCTGCCGGCAAAATACCGGTCCCGGCCTTAACGCGGCCCCACGGAGGGCCATTTCCTGCCCTCCCGCTCCGGGACGCACTTCACAGCGGTTCCGGCCAGCCCCGCTTCCAGCTCACGCGGGCCCTCTCTGCGACCTCCCCGCCGCTACTCTTTCCCTTCATAGCGGCGCTATATTATTGTATGGTAGTTTACCAGATTGGGTGAAAAACGTCAAGAGTATTTTCGCGCAGATTTAATACAACGAAAAACGAGACAACACAAAAGCTTGACAAACATACCGCAGACGGGTATAATATAGATGGCCAGATAGAGGAGAGCGCGTATAGCGGCTTCACCTAACGGTCTGGTCCAAAGTTTAGGTTGTTTGCATTTACTGTAACTTACGTCACAGCAAAGGCAAGGCCGTCGCTATGGCTCAGCGGCGGTCTTTGTCTTTTATCACTCGAAGTTGCAGAGTAAATCTGTACCCCAGATAATGAAAAGTAAATGTAAAATACATCTACACCCCCTCCTTTCGGAAAGAGTGACCAGACCGTCGTCGCAGGATTTTCCGCTTACGCGCTCTCCACCCCGATTATGGGGCAACTCCATTATATAATCTCCGCCCAAAATTGTCAATACATGTCGAAGCCCCCGGATTAGTCCGGGGGCTTCGTTGACAGTATGGCCCGCCTCTTTGTGGCAAAAGAGGCGGGGTATTTTTTGCTTATATCTTCTCCCTCACTAACACCGAGCCGTTTTTGGCGAAGTACTCGACGCCGGATACAACGGTGGTCACAAGGATAATTATCCACATGAGCATATTCACCGTGAAGGAGCCGAATATGGCGATATCCGCCACCTTCGGCACCATCATCACGCAGAGGCCCACCATGGTGCAGGCGGTCTTTATCTTCCCGCTCCACCCGGCGGCCATGACCACGCCGTTGGACGCCGCCACCATCCGAAGGCCGGATACGGCCAGTTCCCGGGCGATGACCACCATGCAGACCCATCCGGGCATCCGCCCCTCTTGCACGAATATGACCATCGCAGAGAGGACAAGGAGCTTATCGGCCAATGGGTCCATGAATTTCCCGAAATTCGTCACAAGTCCCCGGGACCGGGCCAGCTTTCCGTCCACAAAGTCCGTGAGGCTCGCGAAAATAAATATGCCCAGCGCCACGTATCTGTTCCACAAAAGAAGTACAGCCATAAATACCGGCACCAGCGCCATGCGCAAAACCGTCAGTTTGTTCGGTAAATTCATATAATGTCCTCCGTTCCGTTCTCCTCAGGCTCGCGGGCCACCTCTCCCGCCAGCTCACCATCCAGGTCCCCTCTTATTGTCACATCGTAAAATTCCCCGGCCTGGCACTCGTGCTTGGCGCCGAAGTAGATATACCCGTCCACGTCCGGGCTCTCGGCGAAGCTCCGGCCCGCGTATAGGCCCACGTCCTCGTCAAAGCCCTCGCAGAGGACCTTCACGGTAGTGCCAACTCGTGAGGCGTTATACTCCTCCATGACCTTTTCCTGTATCTCCATGATGAGCTCCGCCCGTCTTGCGGCCTCCTCGGCGTCCACATGGGGCATGTCAAAGGCGTCCGTGCCCTCCTCGGGAGAGAAGGGGAATACCCCGGCCCGCTCGATTTTGGCCTGCCTCAAAAATTCGCACAGCTCCTCAAACTCCGCCTCCCCCTCGCCGGGAAGGCCCGTTATGACGCTGGTGCGGAGCACCACCCCGGGTATGCGCTCCCGGAGCTTCGGGAAAAGGGCCCTTATGTCGTCCCCGGTGCCCCGGCGGCGCATGGACTTAAGTATAGCGTTATTTATGTGCTGTATGGGTATGTCCAGGTACTTGAGCACCTTGGGCTGGGACGCTATGGTGTCGATGAGCTCGTCGTCCACCGCGTCGGGGTAGAGATAGTGGAGCCTCACCCACTCTATGCCCTCGATGGCACAAATCTCGCGCACCAGCTTCGATAACCTCCGCTCCCGGTAGAGGTCCACCCCGTAGAGCGTGGGGTCCTGGGCCACGATGATAAGCTCCTTTATACCCGTCTGCGCCAGCGCCCTGGCCTCGGAGATTATGTTCTCCATGGGGCGGGAGCGGTATTTCCCGCGTATGGACGGTATGACGCAGTAGGCGCACCTGTTGGAGCACCCCTCGGCTATCTTGATATACGCCCAGCCCGGGCCGGTGGATATGACCCTGCCCGCCTCGTCAAGGGGCGCGTTTATGTCGCCGTAGCTCTGGGGCTTTATATCCCCTCCGGCGCTTTTCAGGGTGTCTACTATCTCCGACACGCTCCCGGTGCCCAGAAGGGCGTCTATCTCCGGCATCTCCCGGAGAAGCTCCTCCTTGTAGCGCTGGGCGAGGCACCCGGTGACCACCAGCTTTTTGAGCTTTCCTGTCTTTTTGAGCTCCCCCATGGAGATTATATTCTCTATGGCCTCGCTCTTTGCGCTCTCTATAAATGCGCAGGTGTTGACTATGGCGGCGTCGGCCTCGCCGGGATCGTCCGTCAGCTCAAAGCCCGCGTCGTCAAGCTGGGACAGCATCTGCTCTGAGTCTATGAGATTTTTCGCGCACCCTAAGGATATGAGGCAAACCTTACTCATCTTCCGTTCCTTCCGTAAAATCGTATCTCGCCAGGGCGCTTTTTATCTCGCCCCACGAAAAGCCCCTGCGCAGGAGCATGTCCGTCAGCCGCTTGAGCTCCCTTTTGTCGGGCTCGGCCCCCCGGAGCCGCCGGTCTATGAGCCCGTCGATGGCCCCGCCGTCCTCCGGGAACTCCGAAAGCGCCCCGTCCCAGAGCTCCTTCGGTACGCCGCGCCTATAAAGCTCCTGCCGGACCCTTCCCGGGCCGTAGCCCTTTTTGGCGTAGTGGCGGGCCACCATCCCGGCGTACTGCTCGTCGTCGAGAAAGCCGAGGCTCTCAAGATAGTCCGCGGCCTCCTCTATGTCCTCCTCCGCCTCGCCCTTCTCCCGGAGCCTGTCTGTGAGCTCACGCCTGGACATGGGGCGGGCGTCCAATAGCTTCATCGCCCGGGCCTTGGCGTTCATCTTTGATGAAGCCGAGGTGAGGGCCTCAAGCTCCTCCGCTGTAAGCTCCCTTCCCGAGTAAAGCGACCAGTCGGCGATCATGGCCACGCTGACCTTCAGGGCCTCGCCGCCGTCGATCTCGGCGTACCAGCGGCCCTTCACGTGCTTTGACTCAAAAATCCTTGTGACTACCGGCATCAGCCCTCAAAATCCTCCGCCGAAATGTCCACGGCCCTGCCGGCGGCCACCGCCGCCACCTGGGCCTGGGGGGACAGGAGCTTGAAGGAGTTTGCCCGGACCTTGGCCTCCAGCTCGTCGGCCATCTCCGGGTTGTCCACGAGATACTGGCGCATGCCGTCCCGGCCCTGTATGCGCACGTCCCCGTAGGTGAACCAGGCCCCGCCCTTTTCAATGAGGTCCAGCTTCACCGCCAGGTCCACAAGCTCCCCGAACCTGCTGATGCCCTGGCCGTACATGATGTCGAACTCCGCCTCCCGGAAGGGGGGCGCCACCTTGTTTTTCACCACCTTGGCCCTTGTCCTGTTGCCCACCACCTCGGAACCGTTCTTAAGGGTCTCGATTCTGCGCATGTCGATGCGCACGGAGGCGAAATATTTGAGGGCCCTGCCGCCGGGGGTAGTCTCGGGGTTGCCATACATGACGCCTATCTTCTCACGAAGCTGGTTTATGAATATAACGATGCAGTTTGTCTTGGATATCACTCCCGCCAGCTTGCGGAGGGCCTGGCTCATGAGCCTTGCCACCACGCCGACGCTGGAGTCGCCCATCTCGCCCTCGATCTCGGTCCTGGGGACCAATGCCGCCACGGAGTCCACAACCACCACGTCCACGGCGCCGGAGCGTACCAGCGTCTCGGTGATGGCCAACGCGTCCTCGCCGGTGTCCGGCTGGGAGATGAGGAGGTTTTCGATGTTCACGCCCAGAGCCCTGGCGTAGGCCGGCTCCAAGGCGTGCTCCACGTCGATGTACGCCGCCTCGCCGCCCCGCTTCTGGGCCTGGGCCACAATGTGGAGCGCCAGGGTGGTCTTGCCGCAGGACTCGGGGCCGTATATCTCGATTATGCGCCCCTTGGGCACGCCGCCGATGCCCAGGGCGAAGTCCAGCGCCAACGAGCCCGTGGGCAACGCCTCAACGTTGACCTGCATCCCGTCGCCGAGACGCATGATTGAGCCCTTGCCGTAGCTCTTCTCTATCTGGGAGATGGCCGTCTCAAGGGCCTTCTTCTTGGCCTCCTGGTCCGCCGGGATGTTCAGCGCCGCCGGCGCCGCCTTTTTCTGTGCCATATTCGCGTCCTCCTCAATTTATTTATCGTTATCGATTTCTTTCCTTCTCGCCGACACGACTCTCTTGGTGCCGCCGCCGTCCAGGCAGTATTTCACGTCGTGAAAGCCGGCTGACGTGAGCATATCCCCGATAAGCTCCGCCTGGCCCTCGCCGCACTCGAACATTATGGCCCCGTTCTCCTTTACCGTCGGCCCCCAGAAGCGGATAATGGCCCGGTAAAAATCAAGTCCGTCCTCGCCGCCGTCCAGTGCCTCCCGGGGCTCGAAGTCCCGGACTCCCCGCTCAAGCTCCTCTATCTCAGCCGTGGGTACATATGGCGGGTTGCTGACTATGAGGTCAAATTTGTCAAGGCTCACCGGCGGGGCCTTTGTGGCGTCGGCGTCGATGCAGGGCACTATCCGGGAGACGCCGTTTCTCAGCACGTTGCTCCTGGCCAACATTATGGCGTGGACGGACTTGTCCACCAGCACCACGTGTCGACAGCTGGCCACATATTTGGCGATGGATATGCCTATACACCCCGTGCCACAGCACAGGTCCAGCACCCTGGCGCCGCTTCCCTTGTTGGCCCGCAGGTATTTTATGGCCTCCTCGGCCAGAAGCTCCGTGTCGGCCCTGGGTATCAGCACCTGCCTGTCCACGTTGAAGGGAAGGCCCATGAACTCCCACTCCCCCAGCACGTAGGCGATGGGCTCGCCCCGGAGCCTGCGGGCGAGCATGTCGTTCACACGCTTTTCCACGTCACCCAGCGCGAAAAGGCCGAAGTCCCTGATGACCTCCTCCTTCGTTTTCCCGGACGCCGCCCCTAAAATGAGCTTGGCCTCCAGATTCATATCCTCCACTCCCCCGGCCTTAAGCGCCCGGCGCAGGTCAAGGTATATGTCGTTATATGTCTTTATATCTATCCCTCCCCTTATCTGCCGGGGTCTCTTACCACCTGTCCGTCCCCTCTTTGTCCGGGAGCACCAGCTTTAAGGACTCTATGGCCACTTCGAGCATGTCGTCGTCGGGCTCCGCCGTGGTCACCAGCTGAAGGGCCTTCCCCGGGGCGGAGAGTATGACGGTCAGTATATTGTCGTGGCCGCCCGCGTATCTTATGAGCTCATAGCTTATGCCCATTATCACGGGAAGGAGCGCTATTCTTAAGAGGAGCCTCACCCACACCCCGGACCAGCTGACCAGGCTCGTCACAAGTATGCTCACTATCATCACGATGAAGAGAAAGCTGGTGCCGCACCTGGGATGGAGCCTGGGCTGCTCCCGGGCGTTCTCCACCGTGAGCTCCCTGCCCTTTTCATAGCAGAAGATTGTCTTGTGCTCCGCGCCGTGGTACATCCACACCCGCTTTATCTCCTTCATCCGGGAGGCCAGTATGATATAGGCGAGGAAAATAGCTATCCTTATCACGCCCTCGATGAGGTTCCGGAGTATGCGGCTTTTGACAAAGCCGGCGAAAAGCCCCGCGATCACCGTGGGCAGGAGGAAGAAAAGCCCCACCGCCAGCAAAAGTCCCAAAAACACCGATATCCCGATGATGGCCTTCTCGCCCTTCTCACCGCCCAGGTGCTCATTAAGCCACTTATCCAGCTTACCGGGCTCCTCCACCTCCTCGTCAGGCAGAAAGCTTGCCGAGTAGGTCAGGGCCCTGACGCCGTGGACCATGCTCTCGATGAAATTCACCGTGCCCCGTATGAAGGGCCAGCCTAAAACGGGGTATTTAAGTCGCAGAGCCTTTAAGGGCTCAACCTTCCGCTCCAGCTCCCCGTCGGGCTTGCGGACGACTATCGCCTCTTTATCCACGCCACGCATCAGCACGCCCTCCATAAGGGCCTGTCCGCCGATGGACGTGCGGAATTTTACCTTATCCTTATCCACTTATCCGTCCCCTTTTCTCACTCAAATGTGGGCTCCACCGGTATCCTTATGGTCACCAGCGTGCCGCCGCCCTCGGCGTTGGACAGCGTCAGGTCCCCGCCGTGGTATTTTATTATCTCGTCGCACACCGCAAGGCCGATGCCGCTCCCGCGCTCCTTGGAGCTACCCTTGTAGAACTTGAGCTTCACTCTCTCAAGCTCGTCCTCCGGTATCCCGGGCCCGTAGTCCCTAAAGTAGAGGAACACGTTCTCCCCGTCCGTGCGGGTGGAGACCGTTATGCGCTTGCCGTCCCGGGCGTATTTGGCGGCGTTGTCGTAGATGTTGTAAAAGACCTGCCTGAGCCTGGCCGGGTCGCCGTTTATAAGCGGCAGCTCCTCGTCGCAGGGCTCGTACTCCACGGTCATGTCCTCCTGCTTTAATAGCTCCCGGTAGGCGAAGATGGAGTCCTCCAGCTCCGCCCCTATGTCGCAGGGCTGCGCGTTCAGCGTGAATCGCCCGTCCTGCATCCTTGTAAATTCCAGAAGCTCCTCCACCATCTTGGTGAGCCTTCTGGCCTCCTTGAGGATTATGCTTATCCCGCGCCTCGACTCCTCGTCAAGATTCTCGTCGTAAATAAGCGTCTCGCCCCAGCCGGTTATGGCCGTCAGCGGCGTCCTCAGCTCGTGGGACACGGAAGATATGAACTCCGTCTGGGCCTTCTCCGACTGGCTTATCTTAAGGCTCATCTCGTTTATGGCCTTCACCATGTCGCCCATCTCGTCCCGGTAGTGGTTGCCTATCTGTATGCCGTAGCTCCCGCCGGATATCTGCTTTGCCGCCACGGTTATCTCCCGCACCGGCTCCACCACGGACCGGAGGAATATCATGCTTATGACCGCCACAATGAGCATCACCACCGCCCCGGTGGCTATGGCCACCCAGGTATTGGTGCGCACCAGCTTGTCCGCGGGCTTCAAGCTCGTCACATACCTCATTATCCCGATTATCTGGCCGCTTGAGTATGTCATGGGCGCCGCCACGCTCATCAGGTGCTCCCCCGTCGTGTCGGAATACCCCTCCCAGTAGGATATCCTTCCCGTGTCCAGGGCGCTGTGTATGTCAGTGGTCCCCGGCATGCTCCCGGCCGTCATGGAGTGGGAGCTGAGCTCTATGCGCCCGGAGGTATTTATAAATTGCAGCTCCAGCTTGTTTATGTCGTCAAAGTTGTCTATATACCGGTAGGCGCTGTCGTAATACTCGGCGGAGGTCCGGGTTATATAGTTGGAGAAGAAGTCCGTGGCCGTCTTGGCCTTGGCGTAAAGCCCCTCCCGGACATTGAGGTATATGCTCCCGGACATGGCCAGGGCATACGCCGTCACCGCCACCACAACTATGAGGAATATGACCAGCATGGTGGTCATCATGTATCTCTTTCTCAGGCCCTTTATCTTCCAAAAGGGCTTTCTGTGCGGATTTTTCACCATGCTTTTTCCTATCCCTCCTTTCGTTGCGGAACACGCTTACACCCGCGCGCTTATATCCCCCACTTGTACCCGTAGCCCCAGACGGTGGTTATATACATGGGGTTGGTGGGGTCGTCCTCCAGCTTTATCCGAAGGCGCCTTATGTTCACGTCCACTATCTTAAGCTCCCCGAAGTAGTCCCTGCCCCAGACGGAGTTCAGTATGTCCTCCCTTGACAGGGCCCTGCCCGGGTTGTCCATGAAGAGCTTGACGATGGAGTACTCCACCTGTGTGAGCCTCACTCTCTCGCCGTTTTTCTCCAGCGTCCTGTTCCGGGAATTCAGCCTGAAGGGCCCCTGTACCACCTCGTCCGAGGGCGCGTCGTCCGGCTCGCCGATCCTGCGGAAAAGGGCGTCTATCCTGGCCGTCAGCTCCGCCGGCGAGAAGGGCTTGGTCACATAGTCGTCGGCTCCCGTCATAAGGCCCGTGACCTTGTCCATCTCCTGGGTCCGGGCGGTGAGCATTATTATGCCCATCTTTGAGTTCACGGCCCTTATCTGCCGGCACACCTCAAAGCCGTCCATATCCGGGAGCATTATATCAAGGAGCGCCACCTTTATGTCGGGGTTGAGCTCCATCTGCCTCAGCGCCTCGGCCCCCGTCCCCGCCTCAATGGGGTCGTAGCCGGAGCGCTTCAGGTTTATCACCACAAAGCTCCTGATACTCGTCTCGTCCTCAAGGACCAATACCTTCTTCATTTAAGCTCCTTTCCGTACTACTTTAATCAGAACTGTCTTTTTCAGGTCTCCCCCGTCACCCACTCGGAGTAGATGACGCCGAAATTCGCCCTCAAAAGCTCCTGGCTCAGCGGGATACCCAGCTCGTCTCCGGAGGCCAGTATCCGCGCGGAATATATTATGGTGTCCTCGTCGAGGAGTATGAACCTCCCGCCGCTGACGGCCCGCTCAAAACGGTTCTCTCCCGTCAGGGCGCATATCTCCAAAAAGTCCCTGTCCAGCCCTCCGTCGGCGTTGACGGTGGAAAAGACTATCATTCGCTCCCCCGCGTCCCTGTCCACCCGCCGGACGGCGATCTTGCCTATCCACTCCCCCGGAAGGCTCAGATACCAGGAATCCGTGTAGTTGTTGTACGTCGTGGCCACAAGCCTCGGCCGTCCGCCGTAGCTGTAATATGAGTACCACTCCAGCATGTAGTAAGTGGTGTTCTCCGACGTCACCGGCAACGCCACCGGGCGCGGCACGTCCAGCACCCCGTCCCCGTTCACGTCCCGGCAGTAAGCCCCGTAGCTCCGCACTGTCCTGTCGCTGACTCCCGTGTCCTCCGCCAGGGTTATGTTGCATATCCGCCCGTCCCTATACGTGAAGATGTCGGTGACGATACTGCTGCTGTTGATGGTGCTCTCCACCAGCACCGCGCTTCCGGAGCTGAGAAGCTCCGTGGACCTTACCCGCAAAAGCGCCTCCACCCCGGAAGAGAGCCGCGCCGTGGTGCTTATTATCTCCCCGTCCGCCGTCATGGTGTAGTGCTCCGCCTCGCCCGACATCTCCGAGCCCGACAGGCGCAGGGCCAATATCTCACTGTCCGCGTCGCCGTCCAGATTGCAGACCGAAAATTCCGAATAGTTCGTGTTTATTATCTGGTTGACCTGCCAGCCCTTCAGGGAGTAGACGGACAGCATGCTTATGCCGGCGCCCATCTGCCAGCCCACGGCCACCTCCCTGACGCCGTCGGCGTCCATGTCGAGATAGGACACGCTCTCTATGCCCGTGCCCTCGCCCTCTATCCGGGCGATCTCCCGGTACTCGTCCTTTTCGTTACTGAAAATTATTATCTTCAACGGCCTGTCCGAGCCCGAGACGTTGAAAAACGCCAGTACCTCCCGGACCCCGTCCCCGTCTATGTCCTCCCGCTGTATGGGCTGGCGGTTTGACCCCGAGGAGGGCGCGGCGTACTCCGCCCCCGAGGCCAGCACCGCGTCGATGGCCCCCTGGAGCCGCAGATACCCCTCCGACAGCTGGGGGAGCTGATAGAGGTCGTCCGCCGAGGTCTCCATGCACCCCGACAGCATCAGCATCGCCGCGGCCAGCGCCGCGCATATCCATTTTTTCATCCGTGGCGCCTCCCTCCGGCGTGTGAGTATGACCATACACGGTAATTATAACACAGTTATTGCTTTTTTGGTAGTCTTTTTCTTTTTCTTTTATCAGTAATATGATATAATCTCATATAAAGCTCCCGGGAGGTGAAATACCATGCTGCTTTTTTGCGCCGAAAGCGAAAAAAATTCCGACGTCTACCGGCTTTTGGCCCTGGCTGTGGAAGGGGTCTATAAAATCCCCTGCCCCACGGTGGTCAAGGACAAGTACGGCAAGCCGTATTTCCCGTCTGAACCTGATATACATTTTTCTCTTAGCCACACCCGGGGCCTGGTGCTCGTGGCATTGGACAGCGCCCCCTGCGGCTGTGACGTGGAAAGGCCCCGCCCTGTCTCCCCCCGTGTCCCGGAGCGCGTCTGCGCCCCGGAGGAGCTTTCGGACTTCACCTTTATGGAGCTCTGGACGCTGAAGGAGAGCTACTATAAATTCCTGGGCCACACGGACAGGCCCTTTCGCGAGCTCACCTTCCGCCGCTCCGGCGATAAAATAATCGCCCCCGACCCCTCCCTCCGAGCCCGGCTCTATACCCTCTCCTCCTTCCAGCTCGCCTCCCTCTCCCTAACCTCCCCGCCCGATGATATAAAATGCTTGCATTTATAAAAGAAATGGTATATAATATACTCATCCTCGCCGGTGTGATGGAATTGGTAGACGTGCTTGACTCAAAATCAAGTGCCGCAAGGCGTGCCGGTTCGAGTCCGGCCACCGGCACCACGAAAAAGGAACCGCTTTGGCGGTTCCTTTTTCGTGGTGCTTACGACCTTTGCCTCCGGCAAAGGCCGCCCCGCCGCGAAGAGGCGGGGTTTTATTTAACGTGACGGAAACCCCTGATGGGTT
>CANQUO010000057.1 GCA_947627085.1 uncultured Oscillospiraceae bacterium | reverse complement strand
GGTGCAGGGCACGGGGCCGTTTTCGCCATGATAGCATAGCGCCCCTCGTGGGGGACAACGTGTCATTTACCGCGACCGATGGCGGCGAGGGCGTGGTGGACGCCGTGTTGCCAAGAAGGAACATGTTCGTAAGGCCCCCGGTGGCCAACATAGATAAGCTTGTGATAATCGCCGCCAACGTCATACCGGTGACGGACCCCTTCCTCATCGACCGTATGGCGGCCATCGCCGGACACGCCGGAGCTGAGGTCGTCATATGCCTCAATAAGTGCGACCTTGACAGCGCGGACCGGCTATTTGACATATATTCCTCCTCGGGCTTTCATACCATACGCACAAGCGCCGCCACGGGGCAGGGGATAGAGGAGCTGAAAAGCGCCCTCACCGGCTGTCTCAGTGTTTTCACGGGCAATTCCGGCGTGGGCAAGTCAAGCATCCTCAATGCCATAGACCCGGCTTTCCAAATCCCGGTTGGGGACGTGAGCGTAAAGCTGGGCCGTGGCCGCCACACAACGCGGCACGTGGAGATATTTCGGACCGGGGACGGCGCCTTTATCGCAGACACCCCCGGCTTTTCGGCTTTCGACCTTGAAAAAATGGAGCTCACAGACCCCGGGGAGCTCCAGTACGCCTTCCGGGAGTTTTCCCCCTATATCGGCAAATGCCAATTTGTGGGCTGTGCCCACGTGAAGGAGAAGGGTTGCGCGGTGCTTGAGGCCGTAAAAAACGGCGCCATAAACCCCTCCCGGCACAAAAGCTACGTCAGGCTATATGAACAGCTGAGCTCAATAAATGAGTGGGAGCGAAAAGCCAAGCAGTAAAAGGAGGCAAAATGAATAAGTTTGCGGTTTTATTATACCCGAACTTTTCCTTACAGGAGATAACCTGCCTGACGTCCGCGCTGACGGTCTGGTTTGGAGAAAAAATCGATTACATCGCCAGTGAAAGCAGGGAATACCTGAGCGAGGAAGGCTTTGTGATCATGCCGACGAAAACAGTGGCAGAAGTTAATATAACCGACTATGACTGCGTGATTCTTCCGGGAACGATCGACCCTTTACCGGCACTGTTTGATAATAAACTAATAGATTTTCTTCAAAAGGGAGCAAACTCGGATACCGTTTTCGCGGCCATTTCATCGTCTCCGTTACTGCTGTCCAAGGCCGGGATTCTTCGTGGTAAGAAGTTTACATCGGGCTATTTCATGCAGATGGCAGATACCTTTCCGTTCATTGAAAAAGATAACTTCATCCATAAGGGAATCGTTGAAGATGGTAATGTCATAACGGGAATCGGAATGTTTTTCAGAGAATTTGCCGAAGCGGTACTGCGAAGGTTTAACTATGATATTGGCGACAGCTTTATGCGAGACAAACCGGAAGATTATTCCGAGGAAGAATTGACTTTCTATTGGTCCGATGATGAATATAAGGAATTTCTGGAGGAATTGAAAGCATATACCCCATAACTAATGATTTCCGTTTGACAAAACAGTGAAAAAACCCTTCAGGAACAAAATAGCGCGCCTCTATATATAGTCTCACGACCATTTATCACATGAAAAAAAGTACGGTATTGTAAATGCAATACCGTATTTTTCTGCGGATCAGCGGAACAGATAATTATTATTTTATCCTCCGCATATAATGTCTTGATACTTATCCGGGGGTGGGGGTATGAGGAGATACGGCAAGACGATAGGCGGCATAATCGCCTGCGCCGGGGTACTGGTGGTGCTGTCGCTGGTGCTCCCGACGTCCTTCTGGTGGTTCGTGATGGGGGTATTCCTCATATGTCTCGGACTGTCCATAAGAAAGCGGTGCTGAGCCGTTCTAAAACATGGACAACGCAAATATACTCCTGACAAGAGCCCGCGGGGCTACTATGAATGTTAGGAGCGAGCAACGGTGAATTTTGACCTTAAAGGTGATAAGCTAAGCTATATGAGACCTGTTTTCAGGCGTCGTTTTGTCCGGGAGGAGACCTGCGAGGCCATAGTTCCCGACGCCCAGCCTGATATTTTGCGCATTTTGGACACCGACGGCGTGGTCCTCATGCGCAGTAAGGACTCCGAGGCCGGACGGGTGACCGTGGCCGGCACGGCGGAGCTCACGGTGCTGTACGTGCCGGAGTCCGGCGCGGGGGTGAGGAAGCTTTCGGTGAGCGTGCCCTTCTCCGCCAGCGCCGACGGGGCGGACATCACGGCGGACCAGCTCATAACGGCCCGCCTTACGCTGTCCGGCGCGGACGCCAGGACCGTAAATCCAAGAAAAGTGGTCGTCCGGGCGGAGATAACATGCGAGGCGGAGCTCTTCTCCGCCGAGAGCGTGTACTGCACCGTACAAAAGGAGAGGGAGGGGGTATATTTCAAATCGGAAAAATGCTCCATGACCCTCCCGGCGGCGGTGAACGAAAAGACCTTCATCTTCACCGACGAGGCCCACGTCCCCGCGGGTGCGGCGGACATCGGGGAGATACTGAGAAATGTCTGCGAGCTCAAGGTGGAGAGCGCCAAGGCCGTGGGGAGCAAGGCGGTGGTGAAGGGCTCCGCCGTGACGCATATGCTCTACTGCGGACGTGATGGGGGACTCTACGCCGAGAGCTTCACCACGCCCTTTTCCCAGATAGTCGACACCGACGCCACCGGGGACATAGAGGACTTTGACATAAGGATGTGCCTTACGGGCCTCTATATGAACCTTGACCGGATGAGCGAGTCGGGGACGGAGGGGCTCAATATCGAGATACACGCCGTGGCCCAGTGCGTCACCTACCGCCGCAGTGTCCTGGAGTTCGTCACCGACGCTTACAGCACCAAAAATCCCATGACGCCCGTGGCGGCGGCGCGTGAGCTTGAGTGCATGGAGGGGCGGGAGACAGTGAACGTGCCTGTCACGGCCTCGGTGCCCGTGGCGGACACGGCCCGGGAGACCTGCGCCGTCAGCGTCCGCCCCGGCCCCTGCGCGCTCAGGGAGAGCGAGGAAGGCGTTGTATTCACGTCGATAGTAAACGTGTCCGTCATTTACCGTGACGCCGGCGGGGAGCTCATGAGTGCCGGGAGAAAGACGGAGCTTCGCTCTGTCATATCCGGCACCGCCGACACCGCTGTGGAGCTCCTGCCCGGGGAGCCCGTGGCCTCCGTCACGGACGGGTCCATTGAGATACGTCTCCCGGCGGAGCTGGCCCTTGTCGAGCTGAGGCAGGCGAACCTCTCCTGCATCGAGAGCGTCGACATAGACGAGGACACGAAGCTTGAGCCCGGTGACAGCCCGAACCTCACCGTCACCCGCGCGGGAGGCGGCCGTGACATATGGGACCTTGCCAAGGCGTACATGTCCACGCCGGAGCTCATACAAAAGACGAACGGCCTGGAGGGCGAGCCGGAGGAGGGGACGGTGCTCCTTATCCCAAGGTGCGTGTAACGACGTGTGATATATGTAACCGGCCGGAGGGATTAACCCTCGATTGTCAAAAAACTCAATTTCAATATTTTTTCTGACGACATGTGCGTCAGAAAAAATACCTTTTGTCGCCCAAGTGTGCCCCGTTGGGGCGCGCGCAGGGCGACAGCAGGGAAATTGCGCATGAATTTCGCAAAATTCACGCGCAGTTTCCCGCACGTTCCCCTTTGTCGGAAAAGGCAGCTGGCCTTTTTCGACAGACTGCCGGCCGGAGGGATTAACCCTCCGGCCGCCGGCTTTATCGCTGGTTGTTCTGCTGCTGGTTGTTGTTCTGCTGCTGATTGTTCTGCTGGTTGTTCTTATTATTGTTCTGCTGCTGGTTATTTTTATTGTTGTTCTGCTGATTGTTCATTAAACTCACCTCCTGAGGTGATTTTATTATGGACAAAAAAACGAAGAATATACATTGCAAATTTTATCTTGATATGTTATACTTTCACTATCTGCGTATACGGAAGGATGATAAACACATGTCAGGACACTCCAAATGGCATAACATACAAAAGACCAAGGGCGCGGCGGACGCCAAGAGGGCCCAGGCCTTCACCAAGATCGCCCGCGAGATGATCGTCGCGGTGAAGGAGGGCGGCGGCTCCATCGACCCGGCCAACAACTCCCGCCTTGCCACCGTCATCGCCAAGGCCAAGGCCGCCAATATGCCAAACGACAATATAAAGAGGACCCTTGAGAAGGCCGCCGGAAGCGCCGGAGGGGATAACTTCGAGTCCGTCACCTACGAGGGCTACGGCCCCGAGGGCGTGGCCGTCATAGTTGACGCCATGACCGACAACCGCAATCGTACCGCCTCCGAGGTCCGCCACCTCTTCGATAAGTACGGTGGAAACATGGGCGCCGCCGGGTGCGTCAGCTGGTCCTTTGAGAAAAAGGGCGTCATTGTCATAGATAACGAGGACGAGGACTACGACGAGGACACCGTCATGATGGACGCGCTGGAGGCCGGAGCCGAGGATATGAGCGCGGAGGAGGAGACCTTTGAGGTCTACACCGCCCCCGACGATTTCCCAGCCGTGTTGGAGGCGCTGGAGGCCAAAAAGTACAAATTCGTCTCCGCCCAGGTGGAGATGGTCCCCCAGAACTACATCAAGCTCACCGACGAGGACAACATCAAAAAATTCGAGAAGATGCTGGAGCTCATGGACGACAACGACGACATCCAGAACGTCTGGCATAACTGGGACGAGGACTGAAAAAACACAAGCCCAAAACGAGGCCCGAAGAGGCCCGTTTTGGGCTTAAAAATTAATTCAAAAGTGGTAGCCGGCAAGAGAAAATGTGGACTGATCGGAATTTACGGGGAGGATAAGGGATGAATATCAGGATGCAAAATGTCCGCGAGGAGGACGCGGAGTTTTTGTACAGGATCATGAACGACAAAAATATCCTTGAGGCCTTAGATGAAATCCCTACACAGTTAAACGATTGGGTCGAAGCGATATCCGCGTGGGATCGTGATCCCGACGAAGAAGATTATATTATTTTTGATGAAAACACGCCTATTGGTTGGCTTGGTATAAACGAGCTGTTATCGGAAGATAAAGTGGCGTCCATTAAAATGATAGGCCTGTTTCCCCAATATCAAAATAGGGGGATAGGGACTTATGCCGTCAATCAGCTTTTGAGTATGTTGAGATCGAGGGGATTTACGGCGGTGGAGCTGTATACAAATCAAAATAATCACCGCGCACAGAACTGTTACATGAAATGCGGCTTCAAGATCACGGAGAAGCTCGTGGAAAAAATGGCAAACGGAAATCTTGCGGAAAGATATAAAATGAAACTCGTATTTTGATGGCCTAAGCGGGGCCGTCCCCTTCCGAAAGGGAGGTCGGAAATAATGTTGCGCCTCCGGCGCGAATTTAAATCGGGAGGGTTTAGAACCCTCCCCTACGACCATTATGGGAGATTTCCCGGTTACCCCGTAGGGGCGGGTCCCAGACCCGCCCGCCCCCGTCCCGCCCGCAGGCGTCTCCATCGAATATTTTTTCTGACGACATGTGCGTCAGAAAAATCCCTTTTGTCACGCAAGTGCCGCCACCGGCGGCGCGCGGCGTGACAGCAGAAAAAATTTCTGGAATTCCAATTCCAGAAATTTTTTCGCACGTCCCCCTTGTTTGGAAAGGCCATCGGCCTTTCCAAACAAAAAAACGAGGCCCGCCGGGCCTCGTTTTTTTAAGTGATCTGGCCTGTAAGCCGGGTTCTGTCGTGGACAGCCATTAATCTACGCCCGCCGTTGCCGGTGGGCTCAAGCCGTTTGGGGGACGGACGGGCCGCCCTTGTGTCCCCGTAGTTGCTCCGGATAGAGTTTACAGCGGTCACGTGTCTCCACGCGCCGGGTGAGCTCTTACCTCGCCTTTCCACCCTTACCGCATAGCGTAAGCTACGCGGCGGTATATCTCTGTTGCACTTGTCCGAGGGTCGCCCCTGGCGGGTGTTACCCGTTATCCTTGCCCTGTGGAGCCCGGACTTTCCTCACGCGCGTTAGCGCCCGCGGCTGTCCGGCCCGGTCACCGCAGAGTATGGTATTACATTTTTCGAAGATTGTCAAGTGTCACCATATTTGTCATTATCCACATTGGCAGATTTGTTTGCAATATGGCGCTCACGGTGATATAATGTATTGGTTGAATGGAGGGCTTATATGACGCTTTCTGATTATATTGACGCACTGAAGGGAAAACGCGTGACTGTCCTGGGCCTTGGCGTGAGCAACAGGCCGCTGGCGAGGCTGCTTGTTGACGCCGGCATCGACCTTACCGTCCGGGACAGGGCGCCGAGGGAGGCGCTGGGGGACATCGTCCCGGAGCTTGGGGCGCGGGGGTGCAAATTCGTCCTGGGTCCGGATTACTTATCGGAAATCGACGCCGACATCATCTTTCGCTCCCCGGGGATAATGCCATTTGAGCCCGGGATAATGAAGGCGGTGGGCGGCGGGGCGACGCTCACAAGCGAGATGGAGGCGTTTTTTGAGGTCTGCCCATGTAAGATCGCCGCCGTCACCGGCTCAGACGGAAAGACAACAACGGCAACCGTGATATCCGAGATACTTAAGGCCGGCGGGAAAAAGGTCTGGCTTGGCGGCAATATCGGAACGCCGCTTCTTGACAAGGCGGACTTAATGGGGCCGGAGGACGTGGCTGTGGTGGAGCTTTCATCCTTCCAGCTCATGACAATGAACCGCTCCCCGGACATGGCCGTAGTTACGAACGTGACGCCAAACCACCTTGACAAGCACAAAAGCATGGAGGAATACGTGGAGGCCAAGCGGAACATACTTCAAAATTCGCCCCACCCGAGTATAGTTTCCCTGAATGCTGATAATGATGTGACCCGCGCCTTCGCCAAAAGGGCGGGGGATGGGGTCAGGTTTTTCTCCCGCCGGAGCATAGTTGAAAACGGCGCTTACTGCGAGGGTGGAGTGATTTACGCCTCATTAAATTGCAAAGCCGAGAGGATAATGGAGGCGAAGGACATACTCATACCCGGGGAGCACAACGTGGAAAACTACCTCGCCGCCATCGCGCTTTTATACGGACAGGTGAAAAATGACGCGATAGTCAGCGTGGCCCTGAGCTTTAAGGGCGTTGAGCACCGCATCGAGCTTGTGCGGGAGGTTTGCGGCGTGCGGTATTATAACGACTCCATTGCCTCCTCGCCCTCCCGGACCCGGGCGGGGCTTCGCTCCTTTGACAAAAAGGTCGTCTTGATCGCCGGGGGTAAGGACAAGGGCGTGTCCTTTGACAGCCTCGGCGAGGACATCAAAGAGCATGTAAAGGTCCTGGTCCTCACGGGCCTCACGGCGGAAAAGATAGAAAACGCCGCCGTCAGGGCGGGGTACGATGGGCCGATAATCAAAGAGGACGGCTTTAAGGACGCCGTCCTCGCGGCCTCCAAAGCCGCCGGACCCGGCGACGTGGTCCTCCTCTCGCCGGCCTGCACATCCTTTGACAGGTTCAAGGATTTTGCCGAGAGGGGCAAATATTTTAAAGAGATAGTGACGGAGCTGTAAAAATGGATGAACTTATGACATTGGCGTCCGCCGCCCAGGCGGACTGCCGGGATATCTTCTCAAAAATCGACGAGCTCGCGGAAAAAAACACGGCGAAGGTCCTGGCAGCCTTTGAGCGCCACAGGGTCAGCGCCCCCATGTTCGCCGGGACCACGGGCTACGGCTATGACGATCTGGGCCGGGACACCCTGGACCTCATCTGGGCTGACGTATTCGGCGCGGAGAAGGCGCTGGTGCGGCAAAATTTTGTAAACGGCACCCACGCCATCACGGCGGCCATATTTTCGGGCCTCCGGCCCGGGGATACGCTCCTTGCCGCCACCGGAGCGCCCTACGACACGCTCCAGAGCGCCATCGGCCTCACCGGGGACTACCCCGGGAGCCTTAAATATTACGGCATAAGCTACGCCCAGGTGGATTTAAACCCCGACGGCACCCCGGACCTGGAAACCATAAGAAGGGCCGCGTCCGATCCTAAAGTCCGGGAGGTGGAGGTCCAGCGCTCCTCCGGTTACGCCACCCGCCCGGCCCTCAGCGTGGAGGCCATCGGAGAGATATGCCGCGCGGTACATGAGGTGAACCCCTCGGCCGCAGTTGTGGTGGATAACTGCTACGGCGAGTTTACCGACGTCACCGAGCCCTGCGAGGTCGGGGTGGACCTCATCGCCGGGTCGCTCATTAAAAATCCCGGCGGGGGACTCGCCCCAACGGGGGGATACATCGCGGGGAGGGCGGACCTGGTGGACGCCGCCGCCATGCGGCTCACCACCCCGGGCATCGGCGGGGAGTGCGGGTGCTCGCCCTACGGCTCCCGGCTATTTTACCAGGGCCTCTTCATGGCACCCCACACCGTGGCCCAGGCCCTGAAAACCGCCGTATTCGCCGCCAGGATGACGGAGCTTCTCGGCTTTAAGTCCCGCCCGGCCTTTGACGACAGGCGCTCGGACATAATCCAGTCCATCGACTTTGGAAAGCCGGAGCTTTTGGAAAAATTTTGCCGGGGCATACAGGCCGGCTCCCCGGTGGATTCCTTCGTCACGCCGGAGGCCTGGGACATGCCCGGGTATGAGGACAAGGTCATAATGGCCGCCGGAACCTTCGTCCAGGGCGCGTCCATCGAGCTTTCCTGCGACGGGCCCATGCGGGAGCCCTACACCGCCTATCTCCAGGGCGCCCTCACCTTCGAGGCCGGAAAGCTTGGGATACTCCGGGGACTTTCGGGCATAATCGGGAAAAACGGATAAGCTTCCCGCATATTATACACCGGGGAGGTGTGCCCGGTGTATAAGAGTCTCTTTTTCCGGCGGTTGATGTTCAGACTTCGCGGCGGAAAGAAGATATTTGCAGTTTTGATGCTTTTATGCGGTATCATATTTATCGTCCTTTCCCTGATACTCTCCGCCACGCTGACGCCAACCATAGTGGAACTGGCCGTGGCTACGGCCACGGACGACATCACCATCGCCGTGAACGAGACGGTATCGGAGGTAATGGGCGACGGGAGCCTGGACTATTCAAAGCTGGTCACACTGGAGCGTGACGGGCAGGGGAATATAACGGCCCTTGTGTCCAATGTCTCCACCGTCAACATGCTCCAGGCCAGGATAACAAACGCCGTCGTGGAAAAATTCGCGGGTTCCGACATGACCCACGTGACCATACCCCTGGGCAACCTTATCGGTGGCCCGGTATTCTCGGGCCGTGGGCCCAGGATAGGAGTGGACATACTTTCCATAACCAACGTGTCCACCTCCTTCCGGAACGAATTTTCCTCGGCGGGCATAAATCAGACGAGACACAGGATAATAATGGACGTACTTGTGACCTTAGAGGTGATGCTCGGCGGCCATACCGGTACGGACAGCGTACTTACGGAAGTGAACGTGGCGGAGACGGTCATCGTGGGCAGTGTGCCCGGGGCCTACGCCGCAGTTTCCTGAGAGGAGAGCTTATGGAAGCGAAAGAGAGAATCGATGAGCTGAGAAGGCTTCTTGACGAGGCGAGCTACAAATACTATGTCCTTGACGCGCCGGACATATCGGACTATGAGTACGATATGATGCTCCGGGAGCTGGAGGAGCTTGAGGCGGCGAACCCGGAGCTTGTCACAAGGGAATCCCCAACTCAGCGTGTAGGTGGCAAGGCCCTTGACACCTTCGCCCAGGTGACCCACGAGGTCCCGCTGGAGAGCCTTCAGGACGTATTTTCCTTCGAGGAGCTTGACGCCTTCAATGAGCGCGTGGCCCAGGCGGTGGAGTACCCGGAGTACGACGTGGAGCCCAAGATCGACGGCCTCTCCGTGGCGTTACGGTATGAAAACGGCGTCTTTGTCCAGGGCGCCACCCGGGGCGACGGGACGGTGGGGGAGGACGTGACGGAAAATCTGCGGACCATCCGCTCCCTGCCCTTAAGGCTCGATAACGCCCCGGAGCACCTTGTGGTGCGGGGCGAGGTCTACATGTCTAAAAAGGTCTTTCGCGAGCTCAACGCCGAGCGGGAGAGGGACGAAAAGCCCCTTTTCGCGAACCCCCGTAACGCGGCGGCGGGGTCACTCCGCCAGCTGGACCCCCGTATAGCGGCCCAGCGCCGGCTCGACGTCATCGTGTTCAACATCCAGGCCGTGACGGACATGAGCTTTGAAAAGCACTCCGAGACCCTTGACTATTTAAAGTCCCTGCGCTTTAAGACCGTGCCGCATTTTGAGTTCTCCACCGTCCGTGAGTGCTGTGGGAAGATCGCCGCCATCGGCGAGGACCGTGACCAGTTTGACTTCGACATCGACGGGGCGGTCATAAAGGTCAACTCCCTTGCCCAGCGCGCCGTTCTGGGCAGTACCGCCAAGGCCCCGAGATGGGCCGTGGCCTTCAAATATCCCCCGGAGAAGAAGGAGACGAGGGTAACCGACATCGTCATCCAGGTGGGCCGCACCGGCGTCCTGACGCCAAAGGCGGTATTGGAGCCCGTACGCCTCGCGGGGACCACAGTGACAAACGCCACCCTTCACAATCAGGACTTCATCTCAGAGCGGGATATCCGCGTCGGCGATACGGTACTGGTGCAGAAGGCCGGGGAGATCATCCCGGAGATATTGAGCGTCAACCTGTTAAAGCGCCCCGACTGGGCCGTGCCCTACGAATTTCCGAAAACCTGCCCGGAGTGCGGGGCCAATGTGGCCCGGGACGAGGGCGGCGCGGCCATACGTTGCCGGGGAGCGGAGTGCCCCGCCCAGAGGCTTCGGCACATCGTCCACTTCGCCTCCAAATCCGGCATGGACATAGAGGGCCTGGGCATCGCGGTGGCACAGCTTTTGATCGACAACGGCCTTATTAAGTCCGCGGGGGACATATACTCCCTGCGCGTCGAAGATGTGGCATCACTCCCGGGCATGGGGAAAAAGTCCGCCGAAAATCTCATCGCCGCCATAGAGAGCTCGAAGTCCAACGGCCTTGTAAAGCTCCTCGCCGCCCTGGGCATCCCCCAGGTGGGACAGGCCGCGGCCAAGGTCCTCTCCCGGCGCTATGGCACCATGGA
>CANQUO010000056.1 GCA_947627085.1 uncultured Oscillospiraceae bacterium | reverse complement strand
AGATACCGAACGCCTTCATCCCCGGGCAGTTTGAAAATCCAGCCAACGCCGAGGCCCACCGCTCCACCACCGGCCCGGAGATATGGGAGGACACCGACGGCCAGGTCGACGTATTTGTCGCCGGCGTGGGCACCGGCGGCACTATAACCGGCGCGGGGGAGTACCTCAAGAGCAAAAAGCCCTCTGTTCACGTGGTAGCCGTGGAGCCCAGCGCCAGCCCCGTCCTCTCCGGCGGCCAGCCCGGTCCCCATAAAATACAGGGCATCGGCGCCGGATTTATCCCGAAGGTCCTGAATACGGAGATTTACGACGAGATAGTAAGAGTCGACGCCGAGGACGCCTTCGCCGCCGGCCGTCTCCTTGGAAAGACCGAGGGCGTCTTAGTCGGCATCTCCTCCGGCGCCGCCCTCCACACCGCCATCGAGCTTGCGAAAAAGCCCGAGTATGCCGGAAAGACCATCGTCGTCCTCCTCCCCGACACCGGAGACAGGTACCTGTCAACGGGGATGTTTGGCTGATTCCGCCCGCTTCTTGCCGAATATTCTCTCCCCTCAACAAAAACACCCGCTGTCATAAAACAGCGGGAAAAGAGTTGACATTTTTAAGCCGGGAGACTATAATAAAAATGGGTGGAGGCCCATAGCGGCGCCTCCAACTCAGTTGACTATTTGTTAAGAGCCGGAGCCCTTAACGCGTGAGCCGTCTGGTGTGAGCAGGCGGCTCACTTTTTCTTTGTGGATATGTACAGCGAGTACACAGTGACCGCGAGGCCGAGTATACTGCAAATACTGCCAATAACCGAAAGAACAGCGACGATCATCAGGCCACCTCCTTGGGAGTATTTCCCGCAAAGGGCCTTAAACCACCTCCTCGCGCGTTTGCGGGATTGAATCTCGCGCATGCGTCAGAGGCCCGCCTTTTTACCGCCCCGTTTTAAAGGAACGGAGGACTCCAGACCGGGTGCTCCCGGCCCATCCCCGTAAAGGGATGCCCATGGTCGTATTATACCGCATTAGGCGAAATTTGTCAATCCGAGTAAAAAGCCCCTCCCTTTGGGAGGGGTGGCCGAGCGGAGCGACGGCCGGGGTGGGGCGAGTATTCGAGTATTCGTGCCCACCCCCTACCCCCTCCCAGAGGGAGGGGCTAAACCATAAAAAGCAGACATTTGAAAAATGTCTGCTTTTTATAGCGCAAAGCGCGTAGAAGATCATATGAGACGACTTTTTGGCGGCTTTGCCGCCAAAAAGAGCGACGCGTTAAGCGGCGCTTCTCCAATAAAAAGTTTGCTTTTTATTGGAGAATAGTATTAAATCCGTCTGCGACGGCGGAGGGAGTGGCGGAGGGGTCGGTGAGGTATATCGTCCTTCCGTCCGGCCAGACCGCATGGGCGCCGCTTAGGGCCGCAAGGTCCGTAGCGGAGAGAGTGTCGGAGGCGTAGAGACGGGAGGTTAGCAGTGTCAGCTCCCCGCAACTCAGGCTGTCGCCGTAGACCACAAGACTGTGGGCGGAGACGCGGGGCAGGCCGTCGGTGAGGTTTAAATACCTTGTGCGGCTGGAGCCGTCGCCCCGAACGGCGATCTGCCAGACGTCCGCGTCGCTTAAGGGGAAGTCCCGATATGCGACGATGCTCCGGGGACCCTCGTAGTCAAACGTAGCGGCGATACAGGGACCGCTGTCGGACATGGCATAGACATTCATTGTGAAATCGGTGCCCCGGCCGTCAAGATTGCGGGTGAAGCCGTCGTAGCTCGATATGCTCCCGTGGGTGAGGCCGGCGTCAATGAGGGCGTCGGCCAGATAGTCCGCTACGAAGGCGTTTTTCATCCAGTAGAGGTCCACGGGCCGCTCCAGCTCTTCGGCCTCAAGAAAGCTCAGGTACTCCTCCGAAAGGCACAGCTTTGCCCGCTCGCCCCCGAGAAGCTCAATACGGACGCACTGGGGGTCGGAGGCGTAGCCGGCGATCCTGGAGAGGAGGGCGGCGATGTCGGGGTTCGTTACCGGGTCAAAATCGTCCCTCTGCCAGTCCTCGGTGCAGGTGAATATGCCGTCGTACACCGCGAAGGCGGGACCCATGTAGATGGTCCTGTCGCCGCTTTGCTCCACAAGCTCCAGCGCCTTATAAAGGGCCGGGTCCAGCGTGACCTCCTCGTTGGGGTGGAGGTTCAGGGAAGCCAGATTTCCCACGCCGTCAAACTCCTCGGCGGCATTGAATATCTGATATGCCCTCCCCGCGGCGCCGGAATAGGCGCTTTTCAGGGTGCGAAGCTCCTCCTTTGCGGACATGGTCCCGGAGCCCAGGTCATAGAGCAGCGTAAAATCCGTGGCGCAGGTGGAGGTGGTGACGCCGGCGTCTATCTCCTGCCAGCCGGTGGGCGTGCGCAGGAGCTCCTGGACCGCGTAGACTATCGCGACGACGGCGACGACGAAGAAAAACGCCGCCGCCACCAGTCGCAATGTTAGATGCTTGTCGTCGACCTCCACGCTCTCGACCTTCGGAAGGGGAGAGACGGAGGACTTTCTTGATCTCTTGCCCACGTCAGATCACTGACAACAGCAGCAACAACAGGAATATGGCCAGAATAGCGCCGATGAAGATAAATCCAATAATGGCGCCTTTTTTACACATCCTGTAATTGCGCATGTAGTTGAAGTGCCTGAACACGAAGGCCCCGATAAGGCCCAGTATGGGCAGGAGGAAGGACAAAATGGCGTAAAGCCTGTTGCCGGTGTCGTGTACGGGGGCGGCCAGGAACTGGGCCTCGGCGGCCGTATCCCGGGCGCTCTTCTCCGCCTCGGACACCTTGCGCTTCTCCGGGTCGTGGGTGATGGTGATGGCCTTCACCGGCTCGCCCTTTTCACGGATAGCCTTGTACTTCTCAATCTCCGCCTTGTTGCCGTAGACCCAGTGGTCGTGGCCGATGTTCACGAACTCCGGCTTGTCGACGCTGTAATCGTGGACGGAGGGATCGTAGGTATAGAGCACCTTGTTCTTCTCAAGCTCCGGGTCCGGGATGGGTATGGCGGAGATGAGGGAGTGGGTGTAGGGGTGCAGGGGGAAGTTGAAGAGCTCCTCGGCGGAGGCCACCTCAACTATGCGGCCCTTGTAGATGACGCCGATGCGGTCGGATATGAACCGGACCACGGAGAGATCGTGGGCGATGAAAAGATACGTCAGGTTCTTCTCCCGCTGGAACTTCTTCATCAGGTTCAGCACCTGGGCGCGGATGGACACGTCCAGAGCCGAAATGGGCTCGTCGGCCACGACCAGCTCAGGCTCCATGACCATGGCCCGGGCGATACCGATACGCTGGCGCTGGCCGCCGGAGAACTCGTGGGGATAGCGGGTCAAATGCTCCGGGAGCAGGCCCACCTCCTCGATCATGGTCTCCACCTTCTTGACCCTGTCGGCCTCGTTTTCGAAGAGGTGGAAGTTATAAAGTCCCTCGGATATGATGTAATCCACGGTGGCGCGCTCGTTAAGGCTGGCCGCGGGGTCCTGGAACACCATCTGGATATTCCTTATGACCTCCCGGTCCAGCGCGTGGGAAATCTTCCCGGAGATTCTGGTCCCACGGTAGTCGATCTCGCCCTTCGCCAGGGGATTTACCCTTATGACGGCCCGGCCAATGGTGGTCTTGCCGGAGCCGGACTCGCCAACCAGCGAGAACGTCTCGCCCCGGTAGATATCGAAGGAGGCGTCCGTCACGGCGCGGACGGCGTTGTCGCCCTTGCCGAAGGTTATATCCACGTTTTTGAGGCTCAGCAGTATCTCTCTGCCGTTCTCATCCCTCGGGCATTCGCCCAGGAGGCTCTTTTTCTCTTTGCTCAAGCTGTCCGCCTCCTCTCATATCTCTTCGATGTTGTAGGCGCCCAGAATCTTCTCATGGATATTCTGAATGCCCTCGGGCTTATCTATCTTCGGCGCTCTGGGGTCGAGGAGCCATGTCTTGGCCGAGTGCGTCTCGGTGACCTTGAACATGGGCGGCTCCTCCAGGGTGTCGATTTTCAGACAGAACGGGTTACGCGGCGCGAAAGCGTCGCCCACGATGCTGTTGTAAAGGCTGGGCGGCGTGCCGGTGATTGAATAGAGCTTCGACCCGCTCTGCGCAAGCTGTGGAAGTGAGCTCAAAAGCGCCCAGGTATACGGATGATGCGGATCGTAGAACACCTCGTCCACGTTGCCAAGCTCGATGACCTGACCCGCGTACAGCACGGCCACCCGGTCCGCGATATTGGCCACCACGCCCAGATCGTGGGTGATGAACACGATGGTGTAGCCGAATTCCTTCTGAAGGTCCTTGATGAGCTTCAAAATCTGCGCCTGGATGGTCACGTCCAGCGCCGTTGTGGGCTCGTCGCAGATAAGTATCTTCGGCTGACAGGAAAGCGCGATAGCGATAACTATCCTCTGCCTCATACCTCCGGAATACTGGAAGGGATAGTCGTCAAACCGTTGCTCCGCGTGGGGTATACCCACCTTGTGCATAAGCTCGATGGCCCTTCTCCTCGCCTCCGCCTCGGAGCAGCCCTGATGCCGCACGATCACGGAGGTTATCTGCTTTCCGATGGTGACGATGGGGTTGAGGCTCGTCATGGGGTCCTGGAACACCGTGGCGATACGCCGCCCGCGTATCTGGTTCCAGTCCTTGGCGTACTTCACGTTCGCCAGGTTCAGTATGCACGTGCCGTGGAGCTTCTCCGGCGTCTCGTCCAGGTACTTCACCCGGAAGGCCACCGTGTCGAACACCTTGTTGCGCTCGTTCTCGTTATCGAGATCGACGCCCATTATCATGGCCTTTTTCAGCGCCTTCAATAGCCCGTTCATGAGCTGGAGCCGCTTATTGAACCCGTACCGCCCGATGGACAGATATATCTCCTTGGCCAGCACCTCGTTGCGCTCCGTCTGCGCCTTCGTCACGGTTGCCGCGATCTCCTTCTCGTACCGGGCCTTCAACTCGGCCATCTTCTTCTGGAAATTCGCCTCATAACCCGCGTCGTTCTTCGCCGCGGCCTTGTGGGCCTTGGCCTTCGCCTCGTTCGCGGCCTTCAGCTCCTTTATCTGCTTGTCGTAATCCTTCAGCTTCGCCGCCGCGTCCCGGATTTCCGCCTTCTGGTTCTTGGGGTCCAGCGTCTGCTTCAAATTGAACAGATTGGTCCTCGCGTCCGTCAGCTCCTTGAGGGCCTTGTCCGCCGCCGCCTGCTCCTCATGGGAAAGCCCCATGCGCTCCGCGCGCTCGGCCTTCAGCCTCTCCATTTCCTGCCAGGTCTTGGCGCCGAACTCGTATTTTGAGCTCGCGTCCAGCTTCGCCCTCGCGTGCTTCATGAAGCTCTGCGCCACGGACCCGTTGCCCACGTGCGTATCCGCCAGCTCGTCGTCGGAGAATATAAGCTGTCCCTCGGATATGAACCCGTTGGAATCCAGCATCCCCGCGAATGTCTTGGTGAACACCGACTTGCCCGAGCCCGACTCGCCCACTATGGCTATCGACTCATTTTCGTAAATATCCAGGTCTATCCCCCTGATAGCCGTGAGTATACGTCCGCGCACCCGGAATTTCACGTGCAGGTCCCGGACGGAGAGCAGTACCTTCTTGTCGTCCATCTGCTCGCCCTCCTCACATATGGGTCCTGGGGTCGCTGGCGTCGCCCAGGTTCTGTCCGGTCACGTACAGCACCACGGTGATGACGCTGGCCACCGCCACCGGCGTCCAGAACTCCCAGCCCCAGCCCGGGGTGACCATGGCGTTCTGCGCCTGCTGGATAAGACGGCCCAACGTCTGCTCGTTGATACCGAGGCCGATGTAAGAAAGGAACACCTCATAGGAGATATACCCCGGAATCGCCGCCGCGATTTCCAGCACGATGACGCTGGTCATGAAGGGCAGGATGTTCTTTACGGCGATCTTGAAAATGCTGGTCCCCAGGCACCGGGACGCCAGGTTATACTCGTGGTCCCGGATTATGATAACTCGCGTCCTGATGTAGTACGCCATTCCCAGCCAGCCGATGACCGTCATGGCGAAAACCAGCGTCCAGAAGCTCGGTGAAAAGACCATGACCATGACCGACAGGAGGAGCACCGTGGGGATGTTGCCCAGAATGTTGTAGACCTCGTTCATGATCATGTCGAACTTCCGGGAGAAGCCCCACACCGCGCCCAGCAGTGTGCCGATGGTCATGTTTATGGCCGCGCATATGACCGCCAGGGAGATTGAGATGCTGGAACCGTACCAGACGGCGTTGAATGTCGAGCCGCCGCCGGCGCCGGTGCCGAAAATCCAGCTCAGGCTGAAGCCGAGGCGATCGATGGCCTCCTTGGGATCGAGGTGCTGAAGGGAAATATTTGCGCTGTTGATGAACGGGTCGACCGCCGAATCATATCCGATGATCATGGGATAGATATAAGCGAAGGCCACCACGATAGCCAGAAGCACCAGAACGACGATGTTGACCCTGTTGCGGAAGAACACCCGGAAAACCGACTTCCAGTAGGAATACCGGGGAGCGGTTATCTTTTCTGATGCCAGCTCGTCCTTGTCTATCCGGGCGAACAGCTCCGCGTCCGTCATGTTGTATTTTTTGTTAAAATCTTCCATGCCGCTCACCTCGCTTTATCCGTGAAGGAGATTCTCGGGTCCACCATGGCCATCAGCACGTCGCCCAAAATGAGGGACAGCACCGACAGTATGGCGTAGAAAAGCGTCACGCCCACGATGACCGAGTTGTCGTACATGTTGATAGCCTCAGTCAAAAGTCCGCCGGCGCCGGGCACCAGATACACCCGCTCGGTGATGAGGGCGCCCGTCATGGCGAAGAGCACCGTTCCCGGTATGCCCTGAATGATGGGTATGGCCGCCACCTTCATCACGTGCTTGAAGAATATCTCCGTGTCCGACATACCGCCGGACCGGGCGAATTTCACGTAGTCTGAATTCATCTGGTCTATCATGTACCGGCGCATCCACTTCATAAGGCTTGCCACGCTCGGGAGCGCCAGCGATATGATTGGCAAGATGAACATCGCTTTACTGGTCGAATCCATATCGAACATATTCGGAAGTCCCATGCTCTGGCCGATGCCCTTGAACATGAATATGTACGCCAATGAGGGAACGGCGGATATGAACATGATGTACACCGTACCCACCTTATCAAGTATGCCCTCCTTATATCTGGCCATCAGCACGCCGAGGGGGAAACCCAGAACATAGGCCAAAATGGAGGAGATTATACCGATAATGAAGGAGTAACCCAGACGGGACGGGTTCTTTTGCGTAGTCATGGTGCTGGTGTAATCGTCCGTATAGCGTTGCTGGAGCATGGGGCTCGTTTCCAGGGACCCGGGCACATAGACCGCCGTATGCAGGTTGTCGGCGCTCTCCTCAACAAACCCCGTGGGATATGTGACGGTGGACCGGACCCACGCGCCCTGATTCCTGGTCATGGTCTGGAACACGTCCACGCCCTGGGTAACGGCGTAGGACACGCCGAGCCGGACGGTCAGCATGTTCTGGTGGATATAGGGGAATTGATCGTCGGTATAAATAAGATATTTGTGCTCCGTGCCGTTTCCGATGATAGCGGGAGAGAATACCTTTTTCTCACCGTCGGGGTTTTTGAGGGGATCGTACAGCGTGAATGTAAGTCCCCGCTCGCCTATATCGTTTTCCTCGGGTACGTAGTGGATGTTGTCCACCTTTAAGATGCCGGTGAAATAAGTCCAAAGGCGCTTCAAAACGCCGTTGTCTTTATACGCGAAGTACTGAGGATTGCCGCCGTTGGCTATACGGCCGCGAGAAAGGACCGCGCCGAGTCTCTCGACCTTATATCCGCGGGATTCGTAATATTCCCTGAATTTGCCGGTGAACTGCTGAGCGGCCTCGGAATCGTTTGAGCCGTCTGCCGCCCTGCCCAGTGGCGCGGCGGCGGCCCGCGTCTCCTCGTCGATCTCCCCGTCCTGCTTGAGCATGATAAGGTAATCGGCGTAGGTCACATAATCAAGATAGCCATACTCCTCCCACTTTTGATATTTGTATACCGTCCTGTTGTTGTTGATCTGCTTTGAAAGGTTGCCGTCCTTGGCAAATACCAGATCGCGGTTCATAAGTCCGTATACAAGTATCATTACGATAAGAATGACCATGATGATAGAGAAAATGCCGTGGAGCAGTCGTTTTACAATATATTTACCCATCTGTCTGCTCACTTCCTGTCGATTTAAAGATTTGCCGTATAAAACTATGCTAAAGGGGGCAGGGAACCGTCCCTGCCCCCTCTCGCTTTAAAATTGTTTCTCGCCTGTCGCGGTTGGATTAATAAATACCGATGTTCTGGAGCATGGAGCCGCTGGCGAGGGTGGTCATGGTGTCGAGGTAGGTCTGAGGATCGCCGTAGTCGGGGCCCCAGGCGTTACCGCCCAGCTGCATGTCAAAGTTGTTGGTGTAGCCCGTTCCGCCGTAGAAAGCGGCATAGGTGCTGGTCTCGGAGTCAACGGTGTCAACAAGGTTGATTATGACCTTGCCGCCCAGGACCTCCTCGATGTTCTTCTTGACGAAGTTATCCTGGAGAGAGCCGTTCGGGCTCCATGAGTTATAGTTGATGTCGATATAGATGGGGTTGTTTTCGTCCACGGTGACGCCCTCGGCGGCCAGCTCGTCGATTGCCTTGTTCAGGAAGTCGACAGCCGCTTCGGGATTGTAGAAGCCGTCAAAGCCCATGGAGGAACCGGCACCGTCGTTAAGGGTGGGGTCCCAAACCTTCATGGGATAGCCGTCGGAGGTGATAGCGGCCTGAACGATCTCGCCGTAGTAGGTGCCGGCGGGGAAGGTGGTGGAGGTGCCGTTCAGGTCAACGGTGGTGTCGGCGGTCAGGGACAGGAAGTCGCCGGGGACATAAGAGTTGATAAGACGCGCGGACTTAAGCTCCTCGCCGACGGCAATGCCGTTCCAAGTGGCGCGGTCAAAGGCGGTGAAGATAGCCAGACGGAAATTCTGGTTCAGAAGGGCCGCGTGAGTGCGCGCGGCGTCCTCAACGGTCTGGGGGGATACGCACTTTGTCTCGTCGTTGTAGTTGGCGTAAGCGTAACGGTTGATGTTGGCCCAGCTCATGTAGGAATAGCCGATGGTGCTCGCGATATAGGCGTACTGCTCAAAATAGGTCTTGCCGCTGATGGGGTCCACGTCGGCCTTGGCGCGCTCAAGGGCCTGAGTGCCGAGGCCGATACCGCCGTTGTAGACGCCGCTCATGAAGTTGTTGTAGTTGGCGAGGGCGTCGGTGCCGTCGTAGTAACGGAAGGTCACGTTCTTGACGAACACGTTCTCCGCGTCATAGTAAGCGGGGTTGGCGGTGAAAGCCATGGTGTTATTCGCGGTGTAGTTGGTGACGAGGTAAGCGCCGTTGTAAGCGATGTGCTGGGGGTCCTTGCCGTAGAGGTAATCATCGGCGGCGGCGTTGAACTCGGTGCCGAACTTACCGCCCTGAGAGGTGTAGTAAGAGGTGCACAGAGGATAGAGGGCGTTGTAGCCGGTCAGAGTGGGGAACCAGGTGTACTTGTCGGTCAGGGTGTACTGAACGGTGTAATCGTCAACAGCCTTTACGCCGACCTGGCTGAAATCGGTGACCTCGCCGGCGTAGTACTCCTGATAATTCGCGATGATGCCGAAGAGCAGGCTTGCCAGGCTGGGCTGAGCGTCGCAGGCGTGCTGGAGACCGGAGACGTAGTCCTGAGCGGTGAGCTCGGCGATCTCGGTGCCCTGATAGGTGACCCACTTCACGCCCTTGCGCAGGTGGAAGGTGTATGTAAGGCCGTCCTCGGAGACCTCCCAGCTCTCGGCGGTGCCGGGCTGAAGGTTGTTGTAGCAGTCATAGTTGAGAAGTCCGGCGATGAGCATGGAGCAGGGCTGGCCCTCGTTGGCCTGATAGGAGGCCAGGGCGTCCCATGTTTTCGGGTCGGTGGTATAATATGTGGTGAAGCTGTCCGCCAGGGTGATGCCGTTATCGGCGGCCCACTGGTCAACATAGGCGTACCAGGCGCTCTGATCGTCCAACTCCTTCCACTTGGCCGTGAGGTCGGCGCGCTCGGCGGGGGTCAGAAGGCGGCTGGCGATACGGGCAGTCTTGACGGCGCGGCCGGGGTTATACTGTCCGTCATAGCCCCAGTTGACAGTGGGCATGGTACGGGGAACTATCTGGCTTATGGCATAGTTACCGGAGTTGGTCTGGCAGGGAGAGATCACGGCGGTCTCAAGGAGCTTCGCCTCGGCGATAGCCATGAGAGCGTAACGCAGGTTCAGGTCGTCGGTCTCGGCGAGGGCCTTCGCGTAGTAATCGTCGTACCCGCCAAGGGACTCGTTATAAGCCTCGTCGCAGGACTCGTCATACTCTTCCTGATTGAAGTCGGCCTGCTTGTTGATGTCGGCCATCTTCTGGGGCTCGGTTGCGGGGGGAGTAGTTTCGTTGCCGTTGGTCTCGCTGGGCTCGGTCCCGTCATTGTTGCCGCCGCAGGCCACAAGGCCGAGGCACATCACAAGGGCGAGGACCAGGCAAAGGATTCTGGACTTTTTCACTTGTTTTTCCTCCTTAAATTATTTATTTTAAAATGTACTTGTCGGAAATTCATATGTAAATAAAACGACAGTGCACTTTAAAAATCTGAATTTTTCCGAAATAAATCCTGCAAACAATGTCATACTCCGACAATGTGCCGAATTAAAGTTATCCCGTATAGATGAGATTATATCATATATTCGCCCAACATACAAGAAAAAATTTTTCGCCATTTTACATATTTTTTTGCAATTTCCCCGGAAAATTAAGTCTGAACCCCCCAAACCGCCCCAATTTCCCTCCCCCCCCTCTCCCATTTGCACAATAATTAAATAAAAATCCCCCCAATTTTTCTCCCCCTTGCCCACCCCGTGGTTGCGCCTTCGGCGCTGATTCCAATCGCGGCTCCGCCGCAACCCCATTCCCCTTTGGCTCCTCCTCGTAGGAGGAGCTGTCGCCCGCAGGCGACTGAGGAAGCGAGGCCTCGACATCCTCCCCCCTTGACACCCAATATATAATGTATATAAATGTATCCCGTCCCCCACCTTCGTTCGGAGGTGCCGGCATAACCCTTCGGTCTCGCTTCCCCCCTACCCCCCTCCTACGAGGAGGGGGCGCTAAAAGGTTGCGCCTCCGGCGCCAATTTCAATGCGGCTCCGCCGCAACCCTATTCCCCTTTGGCTCCTCCTCGTAGGAGGAGCTGTCGCCCGCAGGCGACTGAGGAAGCGAGGCCCCCGCCCCCAAACGCCCCTCCCTCTGGGAGGGGGCAGGGGGTGGGCCGAATCCCCCCCCCCCC
>CANQUO010000055.1 GCA_947627085.1 uncultured Oscillospiraceae bacterium | reverse complement strand
ACGGAGCCCCAACGGGAGACGGAACCCCAACGGGAAACGGAACCTCAGCGGGAGACCGAGCCCCAAAGGGAGACGGAGCCTCAGCGGGAGACGGAGCCTCAGCGGGAGACGGAACCTCAGCGGGAGACGGAACCTCAGCGGGAGACCGAGCCTCAGCGGGAGACGGAGCCTGAGCCGGCGCCGGTGGTCCACCGGCCGTTCATCGCCGGGTACGGCGGATACTTCCGGCCGGACGATGTCCTGACGCGGGCAGAGCTCGCGGTGATGGCTGTGACCGTTGCCGGCGGCGGGCCGGCCCCGTCCGCGGACTTCGCCGATGTGGATTCGGGAAGCTGGTACGCCCCCTGGGTAGGGGCGGCCAGGGCCCTGGGGCTGATGTACGGCCCGGGCGGCGGGGTGTTCGCGCCGGAGGGCCGGGCCACGTGGTATGAGCTTGAGCTCGTGGCCGCGCGGCTGGCCCCGGGTGGCCGTATCCCGGAAAGCGCCGGCAGTGGGCCCGTCACCCGGGCTCAAGCGGTGGGCTTTTTATTGGAGCTCACCGGGCGGGACGGATGTACGGCTTTGCACACCGCGCCCTTTGAGGACGTACCGCCGGATCACCCACTGGCCGCCGCCATAGCCGAGGCCGCCGTGGAGCACACTGTGTATCGATAAAATAAGGGGCTGTGAAGGCCGTTTCCGGCTTTTCACAGCCCCTTCAGCTTGGCTATAAAGGGTCAGCCTGTCGAAAAAGGCCTGCGGCCTTTTCCGACAAGGGGGAACGTGCGGGAAACTCCGCGTGAATTTTGTGAAATTCACGCGAAATTTCCCTGCTGTCGCCCTGCGCGCGCCCCAAGGGGCACACTTGGGCGACAAAAGGGATTTTTTCTGACGCACATGTCGTCAGAAAAAATATTAAAATTGAGTTTTTGACAATCTGTATAAAGGGTCACGATTTTGACAGCTTGCCGCCGAGTATGGCGCTCACAAAGTCCGCTACGCCGGTGACGATGAGGGACACGGCCAGGAAGGTCCACATGGATGTGGAGGGGTTAAGGATGATGACAAGTCCCAGGATGATGGACAAGGCCGCCGCCACGGCGGTGGGAGCCCAGCGGGTCATGCCCATCCTTATCATGTCCACCGTCCACTGGAGCTTCATCACGCCCACCACCAGCGCCGCCACGCCGTAGAGGATTATGACGGGCAGGAAGGTTTTCATTATCCACTCGGATTTGTAGATGCAAAATACGCCCAGTAGAAGGGCGAGTATGCCCCGGGTCAGCTCCTGGCTGAGCGCCGCCTCCTCCGGGGACATGCGGAAGTAATTGATGAGCGCGATAGCGCCCAAAACGCACAGAAGTATGCCCACCCCGGTGACGACGGTCTTTGTAAAACCCTGGGGATTTACCAGCAGGACCACGCCGATCGCCACCTCGCAGGCGCAGACGACAAGCTTTCCTATCGGACTTTTCGTTTTTTCCATGATCATTCTCCCTTTCCCGCGTGATATTTTATGTAGCTCAAAAGCTCCTCAAAGCCCCCATTTGGACGGCTTTTCCCGCTCCCATCCCGGTCGATGAGGCTGTGGGTCAGTAAAAACACGGTCATTCCCAGCGCCTCCCCGCCGGTGTCGTCGGAGGTGTCGTTGCCCACCATCAGGGTCTCCTCCGGCGCCATGCGGAGCCTTCGGCATACCTCGTCAAAATACCTGGGGTCGGGCTTGCAGAAGCTTGAGTTTTCATATGTGGTGATGAGTTCGAATTCCAAGGGGTCAACGCCGGCCCAGCGCACGCGGCTCAAGGTGGCCTCCCTTGGGAATACGGGATTCGTGGCCAGGGCCACCCGAAGGCCCATCGCCTTTATCTCCCCCACCGCCCGGGCGGCCTCCGGCGCGAAGCCGCACACCTTGCGGACGCGCTGAAAATCGGTGAGGTAAAATTCGTCCAGCGCCTCCCTATCCCCCGGCGACATGGGGCACACGGCGGTGAAGGCCTCCCAGAACACCCGGTCGTTTTCCCGGGCGCCGTCGTTTACGTGCATCCTTCCGATGCCCTCCCACACGCCCCGGATAAGCTTTGCCGGGTCCATGCCGCGCCGGGCGCCGAAGTCGGAGAGAAGGCGCATATATTCCTCCACGAACACCCCCATGTCCATGGGCAGGAGGGTGCCGTCAAGGTCGAAAAGCACATTTTTTATTATCGGTCCACTGTTTTTCATGCCACGATTATACTCCCCCCTGGCAGAAAAAGCAAGGACAATATTACCGCCGCCATTTCGGTCATTGACAAACGGACTTCATTGATGTATTTTATATGGTAATATCGGGATATGTTTATGCCTATAAGTAATCGGTAGAAGATTTTATTCCTCAGCACTCGCATTTAGGGAGAAAGGAAAGCTTCTCATGACATCAAAATGAGAGCTGAACTACATGAATGCGCTCGCGTGTCTTTTGGTCGTACTTATTCATGTTTTATCCATTGGAATATCTTCCGCCGATCCATCCTCATGGCAGGCGGCGGTCATATATTTCCCCTGGCGATTATCATCCTTTGTCGTACCGATGTTTTTGTATACCGGGGCTATAAAAGTCGCCTGTCAATTTATGGATACAAAAATAACGTTAAAAGTATACGTACGCTACTGCATGCGTCGTATTCAAAAAATCTACATCCCTTACGTGATTTGGGTCATTACCTATTACTTTTCCTTCAAGCAAATAAATTACGTTCACGGAAATTTGAAGGAGTTTCTCTCCTACCTTTTTATTGGCAACCTCTCATCCCCGTTCTACTATATCGTGATCATTATGCAGTTCTATTTTCTGATGCCATTGTGGGTATGGATGCTCAAACATATTTCGGCATACATAGCTATCGGTGTAAGTTTACTGATCACTTTTTGTATGCAACAATGTTCACATATTCTGTCCCTTTGCGGCATAACATTCGCCTATTCAGACCGCGTCTTTTTAACTTACATGATCTTTTGGACCGTTGGTCTATATGTTGGCAAAAATTATAATAGCGTCATTTCCACGCTTTCCGGCAAATCAGGGCAAATCATCTGCGGCGTGACTATTTTGCTTTGCGCCGGCCTTGCCTATATTCAATATTCAATACGCTCATTGGGGCTCAACATGAATGATATAAAAATGGCAGCTGATTTTCTATCTATCATGTTTGTACATTCTGTTTGCCTGAAGCTGACTCACGCGCCGGGGGCGATCCAACAATATTTGCAAAAGCTTTATGAGAGCTCGTTTTTTTCTATCTTTCGCACTGTCTGTTTTTGACTCTTGGAACCTATATCCTGCAGAGACATGGTATAAGCAATCTATCAATTCTCTTGATAGCCCGTTTTTTCATTTGCTATACCATTCCATTTATATTGTACCATATATACGATCGCATCTGCATACGCCTCAACTGCCATAAAAGGTTATTGGGCTGACGCAACTGTGCCTCACCGGATTTCCCCGGGGCGGGCGACAAGGCCCTGACCTCGGCGGTGTTACGGCGCGTACAGTCGAAAATATATTCCAAATTTACCCGGAGGGAGATATTGCCGGGAGAAATCGGGGGAGAGATATGGATAAAAACGGGTTTCAGGAATTTTGCCGCGCTCACGGTCTGCGGGCGGTGCCCGGCAACAGGGCCGTGGGGCAGGTGGCGGGATACCTTATCACGGTGGTCTGGGCGTCGAAAAGTAAGCTGACCGTGCTTGTTCCCGCTACGGACGGCCAGCAGAAGCGGTTCGCGAAGGCGCTGAAAAGCGGGTCCAAAGCAAAATTCGGAAAGACCGTGGCGGTCCTCTGGAATACGGGCTATCTGGCGATGTATATAAATATAAAGAAGATGTCCGACCCGTATACCGAGGGCGTGCTCCCCGCGCTGGAGGTCCTGCGCTCCACGGGCTTCGCCCCGGCGGACGCCTGCGCCGTCTGCGGAAGGTCCGGCGGGGATATGGCCGCCCCGCAAAACGGCGGCGTCTACGCCCCGGTGCACAAGGGCTGTCTTGAGGGCTCCGTTGAGGCCGCCCGGGACAAGGCGCGGCTCAACGCCGTTAACGGGAGCTACCTTCTCGGGTTCGTCGGCGCGGTGCTCGGTATGCTGGTGGGCATAATCCCGTCACTTTTTACCATAATCGCCATGAGCCGTATTTACGTCCTCCTCTTCATGCTCATACCCATATGCGTCTACGCGGGGTATAAGCTTTTGAAGGGCAGGATGAACTACACGGCACTTGTGCTGTCCATACTCCTGAGCGTCGTGGGGCTCTTCGCCATATTCTACATACAGCTCATCTACGTCCTTGTGGACGAGGGCCTCACCGTAAAGCAGTCTCTTGACCTTTTGTCCCTCTTCGACCAGAAGGAGCTCCTTTTGGAGATAGTCAAGACCGAGGATTTTGTAAAATGCGCCATATTTGAGGCGGTGGGCATCGCCCTGGCCTGGGGGCAGATCTCCAGGACCTCCAAAAACGACATATCCGACGCCGAGGCCCTTTTGGGCTCCGCCATCCCCTTGAGCTCCGGCGCGCCGTCGTCCGACAATAAATATTACTCCGGCGATTAAACAATCGCAGGAGTAATTTGGCCATGTTTTGCGGTTGCCGCGTAGCGGCGAGCAAAACGGCCTTTAAATCTTTTATTAAATCGGCATTATTTAATTGCCGATTTAATAGCAAGTACGGAGGAATGAACATGGAAATGCTGAACGCAGTAGCTCTTTTCGCGGTGGGCCTCGTCTGCCTTATAAAGGGCGGGGACTGGTTCGTGGACGGCTCCGCGGGCATCGCCCGCAAATTCCACCTGCCGGAGCTCCTTATCGGGGCCACGGTGGTGTCCATCGGCACTACCCTTCCGGAGGTCATGGTCTCCACCACCGCCGCCATCCAGAAAAACGGCTCCATCGCCTACGGCAACGCCATCGGCTCGGTCATATGCAACACGGCCCTCATCGCCGCCATAACCGTGGCCGTAAAGCCCGGGAAGGTGGACAAGAGGACCCTTCGCACGCCGGTGCTCTTTTTCTTCGCCGCCGCGATCTTCTACGCGGGCATAGCGTACACGACGGGCTACTTCAGCCGGACCGTGGGCATCATCCTTTTGGCGGCCTTCGTCATATACATGCTCCTCACCGTCTGGCAGATGAAGCGCAACCCCACGGGCGCCGGCGAGAGCAATGACGAGGAGGAAAAGGAGCGGCCTGTGTGGCTCCTCATCGTACTGCTCATCATCGGCGCGGCGCTTATCGCCGTGGGGGCGAGGCTTTTGGTTGACAACGGCACATACATCGCCACCGAGCTTGGCGTGCCTCAGACGGTCATAGCCCTGACCTTCGTGGCCCTGGGCACCTCACTTCCGGAGCTGGTCACCGCCATCACCTCCCTCGCCAAGGGCCACGGGGCCCTGTCCCTGGGGAACGTCATCGGCGCCAATCTCTTTAACCTGGTGCTTGTCTCCGGCATGGCCATCACCGTCAACCCCTTCGAGATACCCGAGGGCGTCCAGATCGCCGGTCACAACGCAAGCCTTGTCATGGATATCCCCGTGATGTTCGCTACGATGCTCATCCTGACGGTACCCTCCATGATAAAGGGCAAGCTTTCCCGCTGGCAAGGCGTGACGCTCCTTTGCATCTACGCCGCCTTCTGCGCCGTACAGTTCGTAATGCCGCTGCTCATGAAATAAAAGGCTCTCCCCTCACCGGCCGGTGAGGGGAGAAATTTTAAAAAGCCAGACTCAAAACTCGCTACCGGAAGGAGTTTTACAGTATACTTATCCAATGTACTTTCTCCTCAGCTTTGAAAGCGCCTCGCGGGCGTCGAAGGTTTGGCCGGTTTCTGAAAGCTCGGCCTCGGCGGCGGTGATAGCGTCGTCCTCCGCGCGCTCGCCCACCAGCTCCTCATACGCCTCGATGCTCATGACTACCATATCGCCATAGCCGTTTTTGGTGATGAAGATCGGCTCGCGCCTCATGTGGCAAAGGCTTGATATCTCCGTGGTGTTCCTCAAATCGGTTATCGGTCTTATCTGCGGCATATTACGCACCTCACTTTGAGCATTATTATATCATAATCATGTGCAAAACGCAATATGTATTCTTTTCACTTTACCTTTTCCCCATTTTATGATATACTTCTTACATGTATTTTCCGGAGGCGGGTATGAAGGAGCTTGGCGAAGGTATTTTTGAGCTGGAGGCGGAGGACGCTTATCTTCCGGCGAGGGATGTTAGAGCCCACAAGGGGGACTTCGGGCGGGTGCTGATAATCGCCGGGTCCGTGGGCTTTACGGGCGCGCCGGCGCTGGCCGCCCGGGCCGCGGTGAGGTCCGGCGCGGGGCTGGTGTTTCTCGGCGTGCCGGAGGATATTTACACCATCGAGGCCGTGAAAAACGACGAGGCCATGGTCTTTCCCCTGCCCTCCTCACTCCCCGAGGCGATAGGCGAGGTCACGAAAAGGCTCCAAAAATGCGACGCCTGCCTTGTAGGTCCCGGCCTCGGGCTCACGAGCTGGGCGCGGGAGCTCACTTACGCCGTGCTTGAGAGCTCCAATGTACCGTTGATTATCGACGCGGACGGCATAACGGCTGTGTCCCGGCATATAGATATTCTGGATAAGCTGTCATGTCCCGCTGTCCTCACCCCCCACGAGGGGGAATTCGCCCGTCTCTCCGACGCTCTGACAAGAACGACCCGGGAGGAGGCCGCCAGGGAATTTGCCGCCGCCCACAATGTGACGCTGGTGCTCAAGGGCCACCGCACGGTGATCGCCCGGCCCGACGGGCTTACGTTTATAAGTCCCACGGGCAATCCCGGCATGGCCACCGGTGGCTCCGGAGACGTGCTGGCGGGTATGATACTGGCGTTTCTCGGCCAGAGGATACCCAACGCTGAATTGAAGGCCGTGTACCTGCACGGCGCGGCGGGGGATATGTGCGCGGAGAGGTACGGCCAGTACGCCATGACCCCCAGCGACATGACAGACTTGCTCAAATCTGTTCTGAGGTGAGTTTCTTGCGTCTGTCACGGTCAATCTGCGCTTTTTGTCTTGTCGCTGTGCTCCTGTCCTCCTGCGCGTCGGGAGAAAATGATGAAAAAATACTTGAGGATATCCGGGCGAATTTCGGACCGGATTCCCACGTCTCCTTCGCCGCCGGCATAGACGCCGACTACGGGGACCGGGTGTGCTCCTACGGCGTGAGCTACGATGGGGGCGTCAGCGGCGGGACGCTTACCATAACGAAGCCCGAGGTTATCTCGGGGACAACACTGATGATAGCCGACGGCTCCGTAGCCCTGAGATACGGCGAGAGGGAGATTTACACCGGCGAGATACTCCCCGGGGGGCTCTCCCCCGTTGACGCGGTGCCGGTGATACTCAGGGCGATCGCCGGGGGGCTCGTCACCGGGACCGTCCGGGAGCGGTACGAGGGCGCGCAGTGTCTGGCTACGGTGTTCCGGATAGACGACCGGGTGGACGCCAGGGTGCTTTTTGAGGAGGAGACGCTCCTGCCGCAAAGGGCGGAGATGTACCTGGACGGCACGCGGGTCCTGTCCCTGGATTTTTATGATATGAAAGCCGAGTGAAATAAATGGACCTTCATCTGCGAAAGAGGACATGGGCTGAGATAAGCCTTGAGAACATAGCCCATAACTACCGGGCCATCAGGGCCGCCATACCGACAGGCTGCAAATTCCTCGGCGTGGTCAAGGCCGACGCCTACGGCCACGGGGCCGTGGCTGTGTCGAGAAAGCTTGAGGAGCTGGGGGCCGACTATCTGGCCGTATCCTGCCTTGACGAGGCCGCCGAGCTGAGGGAGGCCGGGATAGGGCTTCCCATACTCATACTGGGCCACACGCCGAGGGAGTACGTGAGCGAGCTTATCGACCTTAAGCTCACCCAGACGGTGACCTGCGAGGCCAAGGCCATAGAGTATTCCCAGGAGGCCGCGAGAATAGGGCGGCCGCTACGGATACACATAAAGGTGGACACCGGCATGGCGCGCCTGGGCTTTTTGACGGCCGAGGGACATTTTGAGCAAGGAGTCGGCAACATCGTCTCCGCCTGCCGCCAGCCGTGGCTGGAGCCCGAGGGGATATACACGCACTTCGCCCTGTCCGACGAGCCCGGGGACGAGGCAAGGGAATTTACGCAAAAACAGTTCAGGCTCTTTCTGGACGTTATCTCCCGGGTGGAAAAGGCCGGGATAACCTTCAAGATTCGCCATTGCGCAAATTCGGGAGCTGTGGTAAACTATAAGGAGACCGCCCTCGACATGGTCCGTCCCGGGATACTCCTTTACGGCTTCGGGGACGGCGGGAAGCTGGGCCTTCGGCCCTGCATGAGGCTCATGACCCACGTCTCCACCATAAAATATATAGACGACGGACTGCCCGTGAGCTACGGCGGCATTTACGTCACCCCCCGGCGCACCAGGATGGGCGTCATACCCATCGGCTACGCCGACGGGCTTTTAAGGTCACTTTCAAATAACTGCTCCTTCATGACGGCCGACGGCCCCGCCCCCCAGCGCGGGCGCATATGCATGGACATGTGCATGATAGACCTTACGGACCTGCCGGGGATAAATCTTGAGAGCCTTATTGAGATTTTCGGCGAAAAGCAGAGCGCCGAGAGCTTAGCCGCCAGGGCCGGGACCATATCCTATGAGCTGTTGTGCTCCGTCTCAAAGCGGGTGCCGAGAGTCTACACCGACTGACGGACGCGGCATATAATATAGCGGGCGGATAAACCGCCCGGGTAATTTATGCCAGAACGTATAAATTACTCCCCGTTGTGAAAGAATTATAGTATGTTCGGTACATACAACGCGCCGGACAACTATAAATTCGTCGGAGAGTGAAGCTTTGTGCTTAGCGGAGTCAAAAGAGGAGACATCTACTACGCCGATCTGAGCCCCGTCGTGGGCTCGGAGCAGGGCGGAATGAGGCCTGTACTTATTGTCCAGAACGATACCGGCAACAAGCACAGCCCCACGGTCATCGCCGCAGCGATAACCTCACAGATAGGAAAGGCCCGTCTGCCGACCCACATCGAGCTGGAGGCCCGCACCTTCGGGCTCAGCCGGGATTCCGTGGTGCTTCTGGAACAGATACGCACCATAGACAAACGGCGGCTCCGGGAGCGGATGGGCAGAGTGGACGAGGAGCTGATGAACAAGGTGGACGACGCCATCGCCGTCAGCTTCGGATTGCACGGCTGAACGCCGGAAAACGATATCCGGGGAGGGTCACCTCCCCGGGCCGGTAAAAAGGAGACAAAAGATACATATGAGTAAAGGAAAAAAGACGCTTATCGCCCTGGCCGTTTTATTGGCCGTGGCCCTGGTCTCGGGCCTTACCACAATGGCCGTGACGAATTACGGAAGTCAGTCGGACCCGCTGGTGACGCTGAGTTATTTGAACGAGACGCTGACCCCGGCCATAAAGAGCCAGGTCGAGGCCGCCATCAACGCCAAGGCCGCGGAGTTGGAGCAGGCCTTCGCCTCCGCTAACCCCGGCACTGCCGCTCAGCAGCAGTCCGGCTTTTCGGTACTCACCCTGTCAAACGGCCAGACCGTCGTCTGCGAGGTGGGCGTGGAGATAATGCCCAGAATCGGCTCCGTTGTCTCGGCGGGCGCGGACAACCCGCGCCTTGTGGACGAGACCGACGGCTCCACCGTGGCCGCCGCCGGTACCAAGCTCGCCACGAACCACATGTACATGGTCACCATAAAGGGCAACGGTATAAAGGCCACCGCCAACAACACCAAGGTCCTCATCCGCGGAAGCTACACCGTCAGCTGAACCTCCAACGGAATAATATAAGCCGCCCGGACGTATATTTTAACGTCCGGGCAGATTTATGTATGAAAATGCGGCGCCCTCCCCATATAAGGTGGGAAGTCGCAGGGTATCTGCCGGGCATAACGATCATTTTGTCTGATTGGAGGAACGTGTATGCCCTTTGACGTACATACCACGGACGGACAGCCGGCCGGGAGGCTTGAGGTTTCCAGGGCGGGACTCATGACGGTTTTTGAGTACTCCTGGGAGCGCGACCCCGGGCCCTCCCGTCTGGCGCTCACCCAGGGAGAGCTTGTATTTTGGGTGGGCGTCCCCCTGCCGTATGCCGGGGGACTTAGGCTCACAAGGAAATTTTCACGTCTGGCCCTCGGGGAGCTCGACCCGGGAGGGCCCTTCACGGCGTACCTTGTGCCCGTGGGCGGCCAGCTCCCCGCCCCGGATGTAAGCGGGCCTGCCCCGTGCGGCGACGAGCCCGCCCCCGATGAAATCGGACCTGTCCCATGCGGCGATGAGCCCGCGCCCGATGTAAGCGAGGACGCCCCGTGCGACGACGAGCCCGCCCCCGATGTAGGTGAGGACGCCCCGCGCGACGGTGGGCCCGCCCCCGGTGTAAGCGAGGACGCCCCGTGCGACAGTGGGCCTTCTCCGGACGGCGGCGAACGGGACGGCGGGTATCCCGACGTCTGGCTGCCGGAAAAAGACCCGGCGCGGCATTTTGAGGACCCGGCCCTCCGGGCCACGGCCGGCGAGACCGGCGGCGTCCTTATGAGAGCCGACGGGGAGGATACCCTTCTGGCCTTCCCCTGGGCCCCGTCGAAGCCCTTCCCCATGCTCCCGGCCTTCCGGCTGGGCACGGCTCAGGACATAGACGGCGGTCACTACATGGTGTTCCGGGTGCGGAACGGGCGGCCTGTATGAATCGTTCACAAAAAATTTTCGTTAAAATTGCGGTTTACTCCTTTACATCAGGGAATTTTTTGATATAATTGATATATCGGCAAAAAATAAAAGTACATAAAAAGCCAAGACAGGAGGGACACGGACATGGGTGATCTTGAATTTACCAGAAAGTTTGACGTTGTGGACAAAAAAATTGGCACCAGGGAGATATTGTCGTCGGTGTATGACTCCCTGAAGCTCAAGGGCTACAACCCCATAAATCAGATAGTGGGCTACATCCTGTCCGAGGACCCCACCTACATCACCAACTACAACAACGCCCGCTCCCTCATCTGCCGCATCGACCGGGATGAGCTTTTGCAGGAGCTGGTCATAAACTATCTGGAAAAGGACAGCTGATTTGCATTGAGCCAAAAAATCTGAAAAATCTCAAAAAATCTCCGGCTTGAAGGCCGGAGATTTTTTTAACCTATTTTCGATACGTCCATGCACCGAAGGGCGTTCAATATGGCCAGGACGGCCACGCCCACGTCGGCGAATACCGCCAGCCACATGCCGGCGTAGCCCAGGGCGCCCAGGATAAGTATGAGGAGCTTCACGGCTAAGGCGAAGATTATGTTCTGCCACACTATGGTCATGGTGCGCTTCGATATGGCTATAGCCTCGGCCACCCGGGAGGGGCGGTCGTCCATCAGGACCATGTCCGCGGCCTCGATGGCGGCGTCGGACCCCAGGGCCCCCATGGCGAGACCCACGTCGGCCCGGGTCAGCACCGGGGCGTCGTTGATGCCGTCGCCCACAAAGGCCACGGCG
>CANQUO010000054.1 GCA_947627085.1 uncultured Oscillospiraceae bacterium | reverse complement strand
GTTTATATGCTATAAGGAGGACAAATCATGCTGAAAACAATAGTTTTAGCCGCAGGAAAGGGCACGAGGCTTGCCCAGGAAGGCATAGACCTTCCCAAGGCCATGCGTCTGGCCCTTGGAAAGCCCCTTTTGGGCTACGTTTTAGAGGCCCTGCCCACGGGGAAAAAGGACACGGTCATAGTCGTGGGGTATAAAAAGGAGTACATAACCGCCGCCTACCCGGACTACACCTTTGCCGAACAGAAGGAGCAGCTTGGCACGGGCCACGCCGTCATGTGCGCCGTCCCGGCGCTGGGGGACTACGACGGGGACGTGATGATATGCTGCGGCGACATGCCGCTGGTGAAAAAGGAGACCTACGCCGCCCTGGCGGAGGCCCACATGAGGTCCGGTGCGGCCTGCACCGTCCTATCCGGACGCAGTGACGAGCCCTTGCCATTCGGGAGAGTGCTGAGAGACGAAAACGGAGACTTTGAGCGCATCGTGGAGGACCGGGACTGCACCCCGGAGCAGAAGAGGATTCGGGAGCTCAACGCGGGGATATACGTGGTAGATTTTAAGAAAATGGTTTCCGCCCTCCACGAGCTTCGGACCGACAACGCCCAGGGCGAGTACTATCTGACGGACCTTCCCCAGATTCTAAAAAATCGCGGCGAAAAGGTGGCCGTATGCGTCCGCGATATGGGCGACGAGCTCATCGGCGTGAACACCCCGGCACAGCTGGAGCAGGTGGAGAGGATTTTAAGAGAAGGTAGATGAGCAAACTTACAGCGGGGACCCGGGGGACGGGCGGGTCTGGGACCCGCCCCTACGGCGTTAATAGGTGGCGCCTCCGTATTTTTCGTAGGGGAGGGTTCCAAACCCTCCCATTTTTAATAAGCGCCGCAAGGCGCAACAATTTGGGGAACGCGGAGGAAGATTCGGCCCACCCCCTACCCCCTCCCAGAGGGAGGGGCAAACGACCGTCACCGCACCAGGCGCACCCTGTAGGGGCCGATGCCCACATCGGCCCCTACATCCCTTTTGTGCCAACAAAAGTAGACCCCCTCGTCCGTTCGGACCCCACCGATAAAAAGCCCGGCGGCGCATGAGCCACGCACCTTATCCCCCCTACCCGAATAGAATGTCTTGGCATCAACCGAGAAAGGACATTCGCGTATGGCATCAAATTTAGCGCGCCTTGGAGAGGGCTCCAGGGCGGTGGTTGGAGATATCGCCGCGGCTGGGGAGCTCCGGCGGCGGCTTATGGACCTGGGCCTCACGCCGGGGGCGGGGGTGGAGTGCCTGTTCGCCGCGCCCTCCGGGGACCCGAGGGCGTACATGATCCGGGGCTCGGTCATCGCCCTGCGGGGCGCGGACGCGGCCCTGGTGGCCCTGGCCCGGTAGGGGGTGGGACATGGGACTTACCCTCCGCTCCGTGGGCAAAAACGCCGCGTCCGACGCAAAGGACGATCTCCGCTCGGACATCACCGTGGCCCTGGCGGGGAACCCCAACGTGGGCAAGAGCACGGTTTTCAACGCCCTGACGGGCCTTCGCCAGCACACGGGCAACTGGTCCGGCAAGACCGTGGTCACCGCCCGGGGCTATTATGACTACAAGGGCCGCACCGTGGCCGTGACCGATATACCGGGGGCATACTCCCTAAGGGCCAGCTCCGCCGAGGAGGAGGCCGCCCGGGATTACATAGCCTTTGGCGGGGCGGACCTTACCGTGGTGGTCTGCGACGCCGGGGCTTTGGAGAGAAATTTAAATCTCGCCCTTCAGATACTTGAGCTCACCCCAAACGTTATTTTGGCGGTGAACCTGATGGACGAGGCGAAAAAGCGGGGCATCGCCGTGGACACCGGGGCGCTCTCCCGGGTCCTGGGGGTGCCGGTGATACCCATGGCCGCAAGGCGGGGCAGGGGGGTGGAGGAGCTTCGGGCCGCCATTGACGGCTTCACTCCGCCGCCCTTCGCCTACACCGTAAGATACGGGGAGGATGTGGAGCGCGCCGCCGCCGGCCTTGAGATGGCGCTGGAAAACGTCCTTAAAGGGCGTCTTGGGGCCCGGTATACGGCGCTCAGGCTTTTGGAGGGCGACGGGCGGGCGCTGGAGAATATAAACGGCCACCTGGGCTTTGACGTGCCGTCCCATCCGGACGTGGCCCCGGCGCTTGAAAAAGCCAGGGCAGAGCTTAATAACGCCGGGGTGGAGAATATATCGGATAGGCTCATCTCCGGCATCTACTCCGCCGCCACAGGCCTGTGCCGGGAATGTGTCTCCGGCGGGAGCGGCTACGGGGAGGGACAGCTGAGGATAGACCGGCTCCTCACCCGAAAGGCTACCGGGATACCGGTGATGCTCCTCTTACTGGCCCTCATATTCTTCATAACCGTCAAGGGTGCCAACGCCCCCTCCGACTGGCTCTACGCGCTTTTTGAGAGGATCGGGGCGGTACTGAGCCAGGGACTTGCGGCCCTCGGCGTGCCAAAGGCCGTCCACGACGCGCTTATCTTGGGCGTGTGGCGGGTCTTGAGCTACGTGGTCAGCGTAATGCTCCCGCCCATGGCCATATTCTTCCCCATGTTTACACTGTTGGAGGACCTGGGATACCTTCCCCGGGTGGCCTTCAACCTGGACTCGGGCTTTCGAAAAGCCGGGGCCTGCGGCAAGCAGTGCCTCACCATGGCCATGGGCTTTGGCTGTAACGCCGCCGGGGTGGTGGGATGCAGGATAATAGATTCAAAACGCGAGCGGCTCATCGCCGTGCTCACAAACTCCCTTGTCCCCTGCAACGGGCGCTTCCCCATACTCATAGCCCTCATAACCATGTTCCTTGTGGCCGGCTCCGGCGTGGGCAGCTCCCTTCTGGCCGCTCTGGCCCTCACGGGATTTATAATTCTCGGCGCGGGGGCGACGCTGGCCGTCTCCCGGGTGCTGAGCCGCACGATACTCAAGGGAGAGGCCTCCTCGCCAACGCTGGAGCTCCCGCCCTTCCGGAGGCCCAAGATCGGCGAGGTGGTGGTCCGCTCCCTCCTTGACAGGACGTTATTCGTCCTGGGCCGGGCCGCCGCCGTGGCCGCCCCGGCGGGCCTGCTCATATGGCTTGCCGCCAATTTGAGGGTGGGGGACACAACGGTGCTGGCCGCGGTCACCGGGGCCCTCGATCCCGTGGGGCGGTTTCTGGGCCTTGACGGGGTGATACTCACGGCATTCATACTGGGCCTTCCCGCCAACGAGACGGTGATACCCATAATAATAATGGCCTACGCCGCCTCGGGGACCTTTGAGGGGTACGAAAATCTGGACTCCCTCCGGGCGCTCCTCACCCAAAACGGCTGGACCTGGGTCACGGCGTTGTGCACCGGGGTGTTCACCGTCCTCCACTGGCCCTGCACCACCACGCTCCTCACTGTGAAAAAGGAGACCGGGAGCGTGAAATGGACCGCGCTGGCGGCCCTCATACCTACCGCCGCCGGGGCCATACTTTGCGCTCTCATAGCCCATATTTTAGGATGAACGGAGGGGCCGCCTCGTCGTCGCTGATGCCGCTTTACCTCGCCCTTCCTTTGGCCGGGCTCAGGCGCTGGCATCGCTCCTCTTTCCTCCCCCAGCGGGCAACAGCCCGCCGGGGACCCCTCGGCGGCCCTTTCAATTTTGAAATATTTCTTGCATTTTTGGGAATATGGAATTATAATGGCCTCGCTCACCAGGAAAAACAGGAGAGAGGGGCAATTTTTATGGTCAAAAAAACGCCCAGGCAGTGGGCTGTATGGTTTGTCATATTAAATCTCGGGCTCATAGCCACGGCGGCTGGCATATCCCTTTTCAAATCCCCCAACCACTTCGCCATGGGCGGGACCTCGGGCCTGGCCGTCGTAATGTCGGCGGTCTGGCCGGGGATGAACGTGTCGGGGGCCATGTTCATAATAAACGCCGTCCTTATCGTCGTGGGCTTCATCTTCCTCGGCCGGGGCTTCGGCTGGGGGACCATCTACGCCTCCGTGGCGCTGTCGGTGTACGTGGCGCTCTTTGAGTGGCTGGTGCCCCTGGACGGGCCGCTTACGGACGACGCCCTTTTGGAGGTCATATGGGCCGTCATACTCCCGGCGGTGGGCACGGCGATGGTATTCAACATCGGGGCCTCCACCGGCGGCACGGACATCGTGGCCATGATACTCTCAAAGCACACGAGCCTCGAAGTGGGCAAGGCCCTGCTGGTCCCGGATTTCGTCATAACGGCCTGCACGTTCTTCATATTTGACATTAAGACCGCCCTGTACAGCCTCACGGGACTTTTGATGAAAACGTTTCTGGTGGACATCGTCATAGACGGCATAAACTCCCGCAAGTACTGCACTATCATATCCTCCCACCCGGAGGAGGTGAAGGAGTTTATCCTGACAAAGCTCAGGCGCGGGGCCACCATAACGAAGGCGGAGGGTGCCTTCACCGGCAAGGCGGAGGTCATGATAACCACCGTCCTCACCCGCCGTCAGGCCGTCTACCTTCGCAACTTCATCCGCTCCATCGACGCCGACGCCTTTATCACCATGGTCAACTCCTCCCAGATAATCGGCAAGGGATTTAGGGAGATATAAAGCCAAAGCCCGGACGGCTTTTGCCGTCCGGGCTTTCAAGTTGTCGTCAAAGGCCGTTTGCCTTTGACGACAAGGAGAATGAGGAATAAATTTTTTGAATTTTGCGAAATTCAAAAAATTTATTCCTGCCGTCACGCCGCGCGCGCCGCGAGCGGCACACTTGCGTGACAAAAGGGATTTTTTCTGACGCACATGTCGTCAGAAAAAATATTGAATTGGGGTTTTACACTTATCCGGGGTATATGTGGGAGAGAATTACTTCAAATCCTCGCGGTTTAAGAGCTTGGCGATGGGCTTTATCTGATAGAAAAGGGCGAAGACGATAACGGCTAAAATTATGCTGGGGAAGGCCCAGGTGCCGTTGTAGATGAGCGAATATATGTACGGGGAGGTCTGATGCATACCGAGGAAGGTCTCCGGCATGTACTCGCCCCAGACATAGACGCCGACGAAATAGTTGGAGGCAAACATGCAAAGCCCGCCCACAACGGAGCCCCAGATGGCGGAAAGCTTCACTTTCTTCATAAGCCCTGCGCCGAAGCCCAAGAGGGCAAAGGAGATGAAGTAGTCAAAGATGATGCTTGTCCAGTCGATGGCATCGGGGATGCCCAGAAAGTAGTCGGCAAGCCCAAACACAAGGCCCACCAGGGTGCCCCAGCCAACGCCGTAGCGGACGGCGAAAAAGACGATTGGGACGAGCTTTAGGGAGATGGTGCCGCCGTTGGGTAGGTTCAGGAAGGGGATGGCGTCGGCAATGATGTCCAGCACGTAGGCCATGGCCACCATCAGCGCGCCCTCCACCAGCATTTTTGTGTAGTTCTTTTTCATTTTTTGTACCTCCAAAAAATTTTCCGCCCGGACAACGCCGGACGGAAGGAAAGGGCACAGAGTGAGCCCCGGTATTTCCCTACGCTGGCATTACCCAGATCAGGTGATAGGTCATGGGAAGTTACCCATATCTCAGCCCTTCGTTTCGGGCCCCCTGTTTGCCATATGATTATAGCATGATTTGGGCGGTTGTCAAGAGCAAATACGCGCCGGTGGCCTTATTTACTTGACTTTCCGGCGGTCTTTGGTATAATTGAAAGCACTTGTACTGAAAGGACGACATTTATGGCGGACACTGAGACTAAAAATTTTATCGAGGCTTTTGTCGAGGAGGACATCGGCCCCGGGGGCAGGTTTGAGGGCATGCAGGTCCATACCCGCTTCCCGCCGGAGCCCAACGGGTACCTGCACATCGGCCACTGCAAGGCCCTGTGCATCGACTTCGGCACGGCGGAGAAATTCGGCGGAATATGCAACCTGCGTATGGACGACACCAACCCCGCCAAGGAGGACACGGAGTACGTTGACGCCATCAAGGAGGACATCCACTGGCTGGGCTTTGACTGGGACGACAGGTTCTTTTACGGGTCGGACTACTTTGAAAAGACCTATGAGCTGGCCGTGGGGCTCATAAAAAAAGGACTCGCCTACGTGTGCGAGCTCACGCCGGAGCAGTTTCGCGAGTACCGCGGGGACGTGAGCACCCCCGCACGGTCCCCATGGCGTGACAGGCCCGTGGAGGAAAATCTTGAGCTTTTCGAGCGCATGAAAAACGGCGAGTTCCCTGAGGGGAAGTATACCCTCCGGGCGAAGATAGACCTTGCCTCCGGCAACTTCAACATGCGCGACCCGGTGCTCTACCGTATAAGGTACATCGAGCACCACCGCCAGGGCACCAAGTGGTGCATCTTCCCCATGTACGACTTCGCCCACCCCATCCAGGACGCGCTGGAGGGGATAACCCACTCCCTGTGCTCCCTTGAGTACGAGGACCACCGGCCATTATACGACTGGGTCATAAACAACGTGGACGTGCCCTCAAAGCCCCGGCAGATAGAGTTTGCCCGCCTTGGCATAACGAACACGGTCATGTCAAAGCGCAAGCTCAGAAGATTGGTGGAGGAGGGGTACGTCTCCGGCTGGGACGACCCCCGTATGCCCACCCTGTGCGGCCTTCGCCGGCGGGGCTACACCCCGGCGTCGATCCGGGCCTTCACCGACAGGATAGGCGTGGCCAAGGTGCCCTCCACCGTGGAGTACGCCTTTTTGGAGGCGTGCCTCCGGGAGGACCTGAACGCCCACGCTCCAAGGCGCATGGCGGTTTTGCGCCCGGTGAGGCTCGTCATAGACAACTACCCTGAGGGGCAGATCGAGAAGGTGGAGGTTGAAAATAACCCCAACGACCCGGAGGCCGGGACCAGAATGGTCAGCTTCTCCAAAAATCTCTGGGTGGAGGCCGAGGACTTCATGGAGACGCCGGAGCCGAAATATAAACGGCTCTACCCCAACGGCCCTGAGTGCCGCCTGAAGGGGGCGTATCTCGTCACCTGCACCGGCTGCGACAAGGACGAAAGGGGCAGCGTGACCGCCATACACTGCGTGTACGACCCGCAATCGAGGGGCGGCGACCCCGCCGACGGCCGGAAGGTCAAGGGCGCTACGCTCCACTGGGTGGACGCGGACGACTGCGCCGAGGCCGAGGTCCGGCTCTACTCCAACCTCTTTTCCGACCCGGAGCCCGACGCGGCGGAGGACTATATAACCTGCTTGAACCCCGATTCCCTTGAGGTCGTCGCCGGCTGTAAGGTGGAGAGGTCCCTTGAGGACGCGAAGCCCACAAGCTCCTTCCAATTTTTGCGCCTTGGCTACTTCGCCGTGGACAAGGACTCCACCGGGGATAAGCTCGTCTTCAACCGGGCCGTGGCGCTGAAGGACGGATTTAAGAAGTAATAAAATAATAAAAATAAAATGGGAGGAATTTTTCATGAAAAATAACAAAAAGCTGAAGCTCAGCACGATTTACGGCATATTGACGCTTGTTTTTGTCCTCCTGACTATCGCCGGGGCGGTGTATATTTTCACCAGCAAGACCCCGGTGAGCCAGATGTGGGGCTTCGTGCCCTGCGTCATCGCCCTCGTCTTCTCAAGCCTCATGGTCAGGGCCCGGAATGAGGGGAAATAGAGCTCAAAATTATAGTAAAACACCCCTGCCAACGAAAAGGCGGCAGGTTGTAAAACAGTATTAAAAAGGCCGTTGATTTTTCACCGGGGAGCCGGTGTATCAACGGTCTTTTTCCGGTATTCAGTTTTCAGACTTGTCAAGCACGTGAAGACGCAAAGCGGGCGCATTTTTCTGTTCGGCAAGTATACTGGGGATAGCCGCGCGGGCACACGGTACATGGTCGCCAGACCTATGTATAGATGTACACTCTTTATTTCCTAAAGGGTTTTGCAACGTCTCGACAAACGAGAAAATCACGACTTTTTCCTTTTCAAAAAAATAACCTTTTCACGATAGATTTTGCTTGTTGGATGTGTCTGTTCCTTCCTTTTTGGGTTTTCTATGCCTGTTACCTCATAATACTCATCACTGAACTGTATTTTACTGCCATCAAAATTTTTTTGAATCGCCTTGACATATTCAAATGGATTTTCCATTGGCAACAAGCCTAATTCACGCTGGAGTTGTTGGGCCGCTGCTCTCTGTTCGTCAGTCAGGATTTTTTCTTCATCTGCCATATGTTCTTCAAATTTGCGCTTATCCATCCAGACGATTTGTTCCACTGGATTAACGGTGCCGCAAGCTAAAATCAGACGGATGAAATCCTCAAAATTTGCCGCCAAAGGATATACACACTGATCTGCGCAGCTTTCCGGGTTGCAGGCAAATACCATCTCTCCATACTCCGGTAAAAAGCAATACAGAATGCATCCTTCAAATCCTATCGGATCAGCATTAACAGGGTAGCAGAAGTATGGACTTGTCATATCTCCATGCTCCAAGCAAAAAAGCTCTTTGTCTATGGACAACGCCATAAATTTTTCATAAGCAGTTCTCATGAATATGCCTCCCACAACTTTTGATTTGCTTGTTTCTTAAAATTCAATATTTGCCGAACAGTCGCCTACTCGATATTTAACATTATACCACCCAAATGTGAAGAAATCTACTGACCGTTAAGACGGTTAATCGAATTTTTTTAAGACGGTTAATCGAATTTTTCTCCTTAAAACTCCGTCCATATCGAATAGAAAACGCTCCGTGGAGAGGGAAATTCGGCCTTGGTTGACAGGATCTTTCTAATGTATGCTACCGAATTTATCTGATAAAGCATTGACAAGTGTCCGAAATGGGACTATAATACGTAGGACTAATTCGGAAACCGTATGGACCGGGGGCGAGAGAGTGAGGAGCGACAGCAAAAAGCAGCTTGAGGCCATAAATCAGCAGATAAAGGACATAGTGGGCCTATATAGAAACGCCGTGGGGCGGCTTGGAATGTCGGAAAACGAGCTGTGGGTGTGGTACACGCTTATATTCATGGACGGCGGGCATTCACAGCAGGACATATGCGGCATGTGGTCCCTCTCAAAGCAGACGGTGAACACCATAATCTCCAACATGGTCAGAAAGGGCTTCGCCACCCTTGAGACTATCCCCGGCACGCGAAACAGAAAGGAGATCGGCCTTACCAAGGCCGGGAGAGACTACGGCGAGAGTATAGTGCGGCCCCTTTTCGAGGTGGAAAAGCGCGCCATCGAGAAGCTCTCCGCCGAGGAGCGGTCGGCCTGCACCGCGGCCTTCAGCAAATATGTGGGCTTTTTGCGGGAGGAGATACGCGTCTACGACGACAGCCGGGAAAAAGAGGGGGCGGCGGGATGAAGCTTTTAGAGAGCCTGCTCTATCTGGCGGCCATCGGGGCGGGGAGCTTCGTGCTCGGAAGGGTCCTTCCGAAAAAGCTATTTAACTGGGAGCGCTTCCCCTTCCGGCCCTTTGGCTGGGAGAAAAACGGCTCCGTCTACAATAAACTGGGCATAAGAAAATGGAAGGAGAAGGTCCCCGACATGAGCGCCATTTTGCCAAAGCTCATGCCCTCAAAGAAGATGCCGAAAAACGCCTCTGGCGCTCAGATAGAGCTCATGATACGGGAGACCTGCGTCGCGGAGTGGATACACGGGCTGCTGTGCGTCCTCGGCTTTGGGTGCGTATTTCTCTGGAGGGGTGTCTGGGGTTGGGCCGTCTCTGTCGTCTACGCCCTTGGCAACCTCCCGGACATAATCATCCAGAGATACAACCGGCCAAAGCTTACCCGAATCCTTCAAATAGTGCGAGAGAGAGAAGCTTCATGAAAAATGTGATCGTTTTGAGCTGTAATACGGGTCAGGGGCACAACTCCTGCGCCGAGGCCATCAGGGAATACCTTGAGGGGAAGGGCGTAAAATGCGGCATCCGGGATTCTCTGGATTTTGTATCCACCGGCTTTGACAGGTTCGTGTCCTGGGGCCATACCTTCATGTACAAGCACATCCCCGCCTTTTTCGGCTGGGGCTACCGGTACAACGAAAGTCACCCGGCCCTTTTGGAGAAGGGCTCGCCCATGTACCGGGTGCTGACCAGCGGCGAAAAACGCATGTACGAATTTTTGCTGGAGGGCGGCTACGACACGGTCATATGCACCCACGTATTCCCCGCCATCACCCTCACGGGACTTATGGAGCGCTATCCACTGCCTGTCCGGACGGCCCTTGTGGCGACGGACTACACCTGCCACCCGGGCACGGAGTCCACGGATATGGAAAAGTATTTCATACCCTGTGAGCCCCTTGGCGATACGTTTAAGGAGTGCGTCAGGTTCCCGGAGCGGGTGACCGCCACGGGCATACCGGTCCGGGAGGAGTTCTGGACGTGCCGGGACAAGGCAGAGGCGAAAAGGGCCCTGGGCATCGGAGAAAATAACCGCCACCTTCTCATGATGTGCGGGAGCATGGGCTGCGGGCCCATCGTGAGGCTCTTGGGCGTCATCGCCGGGGAGCTACCGGAGAATATGGAGGTCACCGTCATTTGCGGGACGAACGAGCGCCTTCGAAAAAAGCTCAGCCGGAAATACAAAAATAACGACAGGATACACGCGGTGGGCTACACGGAGGAGGTCTCCACCTACATGGACTCGGCGGACCTCTACCTCACGAAGCCCGGCGGCATAAGCGTGACCGAGGCGGCGGCAAAAAATCTGCCCATGGTGTTCATTGACGCCGTGTCCGGCTGCGAAAAATACAACATGGAATTTTTTACGGATATGGGGGCGGCCGTGACCGACACCTCCATACCGGACCTGGCGCAAAAATGTATCCGGCTGCTCACCACCGGCGACAGGCTGGAGCGGATGCGCCGGGCCCTTCGGGAGTATAACCAGCCGAACGGCGCGGAGAGGATTTTCAGCGAGCTTTCGCGGTGATAGGGCTGTGAGGCGTATTAAAGGTATCTACAATGAAAATACGAAAGACTGATTTCATAGATTACCGGAGGTTTCGGTTGAACAAGCTGAATACCCCGGAGTTTGAGCACCTGAAGCTCCTGGCGTTCTGGCCGGTGTACGGGCTCATGTTTTTGACGGTGGAGCGGCTGTGGATAAGGGACAGCTATACCCCCGTCAGCTGTGCCCTGGACGGCGCGATACCCTTTTGCGAGCTTTTCCTTCTACCGTACCTCTTCTGGTTCGTATTTCTGACCGGCACGCTGGCGTATACGCTTCTCTGCGACGCCGGGGCCTTTAAGCGGATGATGAGGTTCATCATCTTCTCCTACACGGCGGCCATACTTATCTACATAATTTTCCCCAACTGCCAGGAGCTCAGACCCGTGGAGTTTGAGCGGGACAACGCGCTCACCCGGTTCATCGCCCGGTTTTATGAGTTCGACACCAACACCAACGTCTGCCCCTCCATCCACGTGATAGGCTCCGTGGCGGCGGCCTGGGGGGCGTGGGACAGCAGGCACTTCAACACCACCGGCTGGCGGATATTCTTCGCCCTGTCGGCTTTCCTGATATCTATATCCACGGTATTCATAAAACAGCACTCCGTGCTGGACCTTCTGGCGGCTGTGCCGGTTTGCTTCGCGGCGTGGCTTATGGCCCGGGACCGGGAAAAATCCGGTGAGACGGAAAAAGAGGGCGCCGCCTCCTGAAAACGGTGAAAATATGAAAAAATCCCCTGCTTCCGATGTGACCCGCGCCCCGTCAAGAGGACAGAGAAAAGATTAAAATAAAGTTAACAGATCAGACAGCGCCTAGGTTGCCGTC
>CANQUO010000053.1 GCA_947627085.1 uncultured Oscillospiraceae bacterium | reverse complement strand
AAGATAACGGAGCTGTGCAATGTCGGACTGATCGTAAAAGGCGCGGCACCGATCTCCTCAGTGTCCTTGATCGTCATTTTCACATACTCGTTATTGAAAAAATCGTGAGCCGCTACGACGAGAAAGTAAAACACCCAAAGCGTCCTGCTTGTCTTCAGGTTAACAGTGGTTTATGCACCCTCTTTATTTGAAAAATCAGATTTTTATTGACAATGATGTGTCTATTGATTATAATGTGTATGTTTAAACATCACATCGAAAGAAAGGAGGTGATACCTGTGTGACGAGAATGAGCAAAAAGCGGAAACAGAAATAGAAAAAGACATATTTTTTTGATAAAATTAGAAAAGTGATGAGATATTCCCTTCCGAAACCGTAATATATGGTTGAAGCAGAAAGGATGGTGAGGAATTTGGACGATAGGGAAATAATTGAATTGTTCTTTGAGCGCTCAGAGCAGGCAATCATTGAACTATCGAATAAATACGGCCCTGTATGCGCAAAGGTCGCTTTTAACATACTTAACAATAAGCAAGATACTGAAGAATGTGTGAACGATGCTTATCTTGGAGCTTGGAATACAATACCGCCTCATGATCCAAAGCCTTTATTAAGCTATGTTTGTCGTATTGTGCGAAATCTTGCTGTAAAGAAGTATCACGGCAATACCGCCGCAAAGAGAAACAGCATCTATGACGTAGCGTTGGATGAACTTGAGGATTGTATTCCTTCCTCAACTTTGGTCGAAGAAGAGTTTAATGCTATTGAAATAGCAAGAATCATTGATGATTTTCTTAAAACGCTCGATCAAGATAACAGGATAATGTTTGTAAGGCGTTATTGGCACTCTGATTCTATTGATGACCTTGCAAAGCTCTTTGGGACAAGTAGCCACAACATTTCTGTTCGGCTTGCACGCACAAGAGAGAAGCTGAAAAAACATCTTTTCAAAGAAGGAGTATCTCTATGAAAAGGGAAAGAATTTCAGAGACGATCGCGAATATCAATCCTAAGTATATAGATGAAGCAACGGAATTTAAGGGTAGAACAGCACCTTCACCCAAAAAAGTATGGCACAAATGGGTTGCTGCTGCCGCTTGTTTTGCCCTTTTGCTTGGCATTGGGATTTCGTTAGTTAAAGACCTGATTATTTCGCCGGATCAAAAAGACATTGTTGATTCATTTATGCTTATTGATTATGAAAACGCCTATCTTGAAATAATCGAGAATTCGAAAATAATTAAAAAATATGGCTTGGAAAAAGAGATTACAGAGGAGATAATCGGAGGACATATTGCTTACTTGCAAAAAGAAATGCCTGAAGCTAAACGTAGTAACTATATTGTAGCAAACGGCGAAACTAATATTGAACTGCTTGAATATGCCCCTGCTCCTTACAAGGCAGTAAGAATATTCCGAGATGGTGACAGGTATTACTATGCCCTATTTTGCAATTATCACGTTAAAACGAATGAGTCATTACCAACGAAAGATGCGTTTGAGGTTTACGGGATTGACGGCGCATACGATATAGTCAGCATAACGCCGGTCAAAAGCGATAATTCTTGGAAAACAGACGGTAAAGTTATTACAGACAGAACTGTCATATCCGAATTTTTTAACGAACTATCAGCTCTCTCTGCTTTCTGTTTTGACGATTATCACGACAAAGTATTTGCTAATGAATTGAAAGAACTCGAAGGAGAGAATGGCGGAGATATTGGATCGGAAGCATATACCCGTGTGGCAGATGATAGAAAAGACATAATTATAGAAACCAAAGACGGTTTGCGTTTCAATGTAGGGTATTATCCTTCATACGGTTGGATTTCTATTTCCGCAACGATGACTTACTATCAGATGTCTCCCGAAATTACTGAATGGTTTTCAAAATATGTAAAATAAGTAGATAGCGAGGCGTTATAACCAAAGCCCCAAAAGAAAGGAATCAACTATTAGGAACCAAATACGGAAAGACCGCCCCTCACCGGCTCCTCGGTGAAAAAGCCAGCGGTCTTTTTTGTTCCTAAAATAAAAAAGAGGGCATACATAATGCCCCCTTTCACGCCCAGATGACGACCAAGACGCGAAGAGGATACTAAACCAAACAGCCAACCTGAACAACCGCATCCTATCTCTGACGGAACAGGTTGGGAATCTAAGCGAGAGCAATACTACGAGCATCGAAAACATGGAGAGAGCTTCGAGGAAGTCCGTGCGAGACTTGACGTGTACCGCCAAGACCTCAATCGTCCTGACGGCGATAGTCTCCTCACTCTCGACCCTGTTGCTGACGCTCTTATCTCGACTGCTGTGACCGTGGCCGCCCTCTCCGACACCGGCCCGGTCCGCGATGCCACATCAATGCGTCAGCACGTGGACTCGAAAGCGTACCGTGAACGTCAACGCAAGCGCATCGCCATGGGCCACAAGCCTGACGACCACGAGGACGAGAAACCCGCATGGTCACAAACAATGATGTAACAAGGAGGAATTTTCATTGACAGATTTTGAAGAATACCAAACCACCGGTATGCTCGGTAGCTACAAACCAAGTGACGTGGGCGAATGGCGCTACATGGGCGGCAACAAGATGTTCCCAGGTTTCAAGAATACAGAATATTCTAAGAGCGTCAACGGCGAGTCCCAGATCTGCCGGGCGATGTACATCGGCAGTAGGCTGTTCCGCATCCGCTCCGTCTTTGAGGCAGGCGCTAAGCGCACGCCCACTGAGAGCCTCTTTCACGTAATAGACAGCGACCTCAAAAAAGTTTGAAAAAAAGTATAGACTTCGGGCAAGCCATGCGGTATTGTTGTACTGCCGTACCGGCTTGCCCGGAAAGGAGGAAATATGGCAAGCCAAGAAAAATACACCATCCTCTACGGACGACTGAGCCAGGAGGATATGCAGAAGCGAAGCGGTAAGGAGGATGACTCCAACAGCATCCAGAATCAGAGGCTGCTCCTTGAAAAGTACGCCGCCGACAAAGGGTTCACCAACACCAAGTTCATCTATGACGATGGTTACACCGGTACCAACTTCAACCGCCCTGGCTGGCAGGAGGTCATGGAGCTCATAGAATCAGAGCAGGTAAGTACGCTGATTGTCAAAGACCTGTCCCGCCTCGGCAGGGAGTACCTTCAGGTTGGGCAGTACACCGAATTGGTCTTCCCAAGGTACGGTGTGCGGTTCATAGCGGTGAACGACGGGGTGGACAGCCTGGTGGAGTCATCCAACGATTTCACTCCGTTCAGGAACATCATCAACGAGTTCTATTGCAAGGACTGCAGCAACAAGGGACGGGCCGTGGTCAAGATCAAGGCCCAGACAGGCGCGCGTATCGCCAGCCGCCCTCTCTACGGCTACATGAAGGACCCGGAGGACCCCAAGCGCCACATCGTCCCCGACCCGGACACAGCGCCGGTGGTCAAGCGCATCTTCGCCCTCTGCGCTGAGGGCATGGGACCTTTAAAAATAGCCCAGTAGCTTGAGCGGGAACAGGTCCCCACGCCGTCCTATTACTGCTATGAGAAGTACGGCGTGAAGCTCACCGGCCTCGACACCTCCCGCCCCTTCGCGTGGTCGGCAACTACGATTTCGCGGATTTTGGAAAACGAGACGTATTTGGGCGTGACGGTCAACATGAAAACTACGACCATTTCGTACAAGAACAAGAAGCGAATCGACCGCCCGGAATCCGAACAGTTCCGCTTTGAGGGAACTCATAAGCCGCTCATCGACAGGCAGACATGGGAGATTGTGCAGGACAACCGCAGGCACAAGCGGAGATACACGAAATTTGAGGAGCCAAGCCTGTTCTCCGGCCTCGTCTACTGCATGGATTGTGGGGCGGTGATGACATACCACCGGACCCATGGGGAGAAGGAAACCAAAGCCAGGTTCATATGCTCCAATTACCGCAAGAACAGCAAAACCACTTGCTCGGTCCACGGAATCCGGGAAGAAGACCTCTATGCCATCGTCCTTGATGACCTTCGCCGCGTCACCCACTTCGCAAGGCAGAATGAGCGCAAATTTGCGGAATACATCGGAAAGAAGCGCACCAAAGAGGCGCAAAAGGAGATGCGAGGCCTTGAAAAGCAGATCTCCGCCATGACCAAGCGTCAGTCAGAGCTCATGTCCCTGTTCAAGCGTCTCTATGAGGACAACGTCCTCGGCAGGATACCGGATGAGCAGTACAGAATCCTGTCCGCCGAGTACACCTCGGAGCAGGAGAGCATCAAAACCGTCCTTCCAGAGCTAATCGCCCACTTGCAGGAACTGAAGGACTCCACCTCCAACTTCGACCGCTTCCTAGAGAACGCCCACAAATACACGGAGATAAACGAGTTGACCCCGGAGCTCCTCCACACCTTCATCAAGCGCATCGAAGTCGGCGAGCGCGCCAAGAAGTATTCCCGCAGCGCCCCACAAGACATCGTCATCCACTACCGCGACATCGGCATCATCGACGACATGCCCCAGGAGATGGAGGATATTCTCATACAGGTCGCTGAGCTGGATTTGGAAATAGCATAACATAAACCAAGGAGCCTGTGCATCATCACAGGCTCTTGACCGGAAAAATTTATAGTTAGGCAGGTTCACAATGTTTCCCTATAACCACGAGCAGGTGCCTTGCGAAAAATACCTTTTGTCACGCAAGTGTGCCGCTTGCGGCGCGCGCGGCGTGACGGCAGGAAAAAATCGCAAATAGGCCCGCAGGCCTTTTTGCGATTTTTTCCGCACGTTCCCCTTTGTCGGAAAAGGCCGCAGGCCTTTTTCGACAGGCTGAAAGCCCGCTCAGGTCTGAGCGGGCTTTGTCGCTATAAGCTTTAATTTCTGTTCTCTCGTAAGTCCCTTTATCTCCAGCTCCCTTTTAAGGGCGGAGGACTTATCAAAAGCGGGCTCTGAGTAGGCAAGCTCCACGGGGCCGTGGGAGCGGGTATATTTGGCGCCCCGGCCCGAGTTATGGGCCTTGAGGCGCCGTTCAAGGTCATTCGTCACCCCGGTATAGAGGCTCCCGTCGCCGCACCGGAGGATATAGACGCGCCACGAATTCAATTTTCCTCACCTGAGCCGAGCTTTTGCCAGAGCGCGGCCAGCTCCTGACGGCTCAGCTCCGTGAGCACCACGATGTCAAGGGGCACATCAGTCTCATCGGAGATATCAAGGTCCAGATCGTACTTATCGCCCCGGTTGCCCGTGAGGGCGTAGCCGGTGAAGGTGAGTTTTCCGAAATCATACTGCCCCTCCACCGCAAGGCCGGTGACGTCGGTGGAGTAGTGGATATAGCTGAGTGACCCGTCGTCGCCAACATCTAAGCTCAGCTTGGTGCCGTCGCCGTAGCTGAGCTCGCCCTCGGCGTGTATGCCGTCACGAAGCTCCACCGTAAGCGACCCTAACTTCCCGATCTCGATGGAGACGGCGCTGTCCTCGTATTTGATGACCGCGTCCGCGCTCCCCGCCACGTCGATGCCGGTAAGCACCCCGCCGGTGACGGTGAAGGTGACAGAAAATTCCCCGCCTTCAAGGGCCTTAAGGGCGCTCTCCGGGTCAAGGCCACGCTCGTCGCCGGAGATCGCGGCGTACAAAAAGGGTATAACCGGCAGGGCCTCGGTAAGGTCGGAAAGGAGCCCCACCATCTCAGACCCGGGGACCGTGGCGGTGAAGCCCTTGCCGTCGGGCAGGGCCGTGAGCTCCATTGCCTCAAGGTAGGGCTCCGCCGCGTCCTTAAGCTGTTCGATGCCGCCGGTATCAATAACGTGAAGCCGGCCGTCGCCCCACTTTTCCGGGGCGGAGAACGCCACGGTGTCGCTGCCCCGCTGGAAGGCGATGGGGGAGGGGGTGTGCTCCACACCGTCGTCGTCCACATATGTCATGGTCCCGGAGGCTGTGTAGAACTCGGGAAGGCGATCAAGGGGCGTCTCGATGGCGTCAAGACTCTCCAGGGCCTTTTCAAAGGCGGCGATGAGGGCGGTGTTATTATTTTCCTCCACGGGCTCGGAGGGCTCCGACTGCCCACCCTCCGGCACGGAGGGAGCGGAGGACGCCGGCGGCTCTGAGGGGAGGGAGGACCCGGAGGGGTCCGACTGCACGGAGCTCTTATCCGTGGGAGACGGGCTCTCGCCAGCGTTGCCGATCATCAGGGCACAGCCGCCCAGGGACAGGGTGAGGGCCAGAACAAGCGCCAGCGCTGTAAATTTTTTCATTTTATCACTCCTTATACTGATTTTCTATAAAAAGCAGGCATTTGAAAAATGTCTGCTTTTTATAGCGCAAAGCGCGTAGAAAATCATATGAGACGTCTTTTTGGCGGCTTTGCCGCCAAAAAGAGCGACGCGGTCAGCGGCGCTTCTCCAATAAAAAGTCTACTTTTTATTAACACGATGAACATAGTATGTGCCGATAAGCCTCATTTAAAAAAGTTTCCCCGGCGGGCCGTGGCTCACCGGGGAAAAACACTTACTCCATTACTCCGTTAGGCCGGCCAATGAGGCGATGGAGAGGATGAGGTCTGTGAGCTCCTGCTCGCTCATGGTGAAGATGTTGTTAAGGTTCGCGGGCGTCTCCACCGTGCCGCCGGAGGTGTATTTCACCTCAAGACCGAGGGCCTCGCCGTCCATGCCGTCAGCCGTGAGCTTACCGCCGGTGAGGTAGAAGCCGTCCTCCGACACCCCGAAGTCCCCGGTGAGGCTCAGAAGCGTCTCGCCGTTCGTCGTCATGCTGAGATCGAGGCGGTTATCCGTCCAGTCAGCGGCGACAGTCATGGTCTCGCCGTCGGCCGTCATGGTGAGAGTGTGCTTGTAGCTCCCCTTGTCAGACTTGACCTCGCTTGTGAGCGTCACCGTGTCGGAGCCCTCGCTCAGGACGCTAACGGTTATCTTATCGCCGAGGTCCACGGTTATGTTGTTGCCCTCGGGGACGTTATCGCCCTGGGGGACGAGGACTATCTTCGTAAGCTTATCGCCGGATATGTAGTAGTTTACGTCGAGCTTCCCGCCGGTGTCCCGGAGCTCCTGAAGGCTCTCGCTTATCTGGGAGCGCATGCCCTCAATGTCCACGCTCTCGCCGGAGGAGGCGGCGATGTCGGAGAGGGCGCCGAGGGCGGAGCTGTCCAGCACCACGTCCATGATGTCCTCATAGAGGTCGGCGATCTGGTCCACCGTGACCGTGCCGCTGATCACCCAACCGTCGCCGTCGGCATTGGCCGTAAGCTCAATGGAGGCGGCGAAGTCACGAAAGAGCTTCTCAAGCTCCTCTGAGTACTTCTCCATGTCGGAGGGGTCGATGCCGGAAAAGGACTCCAGCATCTTGTCGATCTCCTTGAAGGCCTCCAGGCTCTCCTCGTCCATGTACTGCCCCAGGGCGCTCCCGGAGACCTGATCGTAGAGGTCGTGGGGCACGAAGCCGTAATAGGCCCCCTCGCCCAAGAGCATGGGGACGGACACGCCCAGGTAGTCCTTGTCAAGGTAGAGGCCGGCGTCGATGCTCTCGCCCATGTAGCCGATGGAGGCCTCCAAAAGGAGCTTCCCGGCGTCCATATCGAAGCCCAGGTTCCCGCCAAGGGCCACGGTCTCGCCGTCCTGGCTGGCGCTCAGGCTAAATGTGGCGGAGCCGGAGCTGCCGCTAAGCTTCGAAAGGGCCGCGATGGGGGAGCCGGAGTAGCGCTCCGCAAGGTCCGCCATTGTGGCCGACGCGGCGGCGGATATATATCCGGCGGGGTCCTTCGAGGGTGTGATATCGCTTATGTTGTCCGCGTGGGGATCGTCGGTATCCTTGCCGTTGTCATTATTCTCCTTGTCGCCGCAGGCGGCAAGGGAGAGGACCAGGACCAGGGCAAGCATGACCGCGAGCAATTTATTGACTATACTTTTCATGTTTGTCGCTCCTTGTTTCAGTATGATGGATACATTATTATACAATTCGCTCTCAAAATCAAGAGCAAAACCGCCAAAATCCAAAAAACTTACCGCATGATCATGGCGGTATTGAGCACAAGGGTGGAGTTTAAGAAGAGAACGTCCGAGCCGGGGGTAAATTCCACGAAATTCGGCAGGAACTGGCTGGTCACGTAGCGAAGGTCTATGACGGTTATCCTTGAGTAGGCCCCGGTGAACAGGGGCACGATGGAGGAGCCGAAGGAGTCCCGGAATACGTAGAGCTCCCTATCCGTTTTGGCGTCCTCATTCACGATCTCGATTATGGGCTGAGTGCCGCCCAAAAACACGTCGTAGCCGTCCATGCCCTCAAATTTGCTGAGGGTGTAGACCCCCTCGTCGCTTTCCTCCATGACGCCGGCGTTGGACATGTAGGAGACCACGGCTGAGTCCGTATACCGGCTCGTGAGATAGGTCAAGGTGTCGGGCTTTATGGGCAACGCCGCCTGGCCCAGGTACACGCCGTAGAAGGGGGATAGGGTGTGGGGGGTATATTCGCTCTTATCCGTAAGATATTCCCCGATGCCCATGCCCTCGCCAAGGGCCTTCACCGTGTCGAAAAGCTCCGGCTGGAGCCAGTGGGTGTCGGTGCGGTAATATTTGCTTATGTCCAGGGTGCCGGTGATGTCGATATACTCAGCTCCCCGGACGTTTTCCGTCATTATTTCGATTAGCCGGCCGTAGTCTATGTGGGGGTAGCCCCTGTCCTGGGCAAAAAAGCTCTTGTCCGGGACGATGGACCAGTAGACGTTGCAGTCCTTGAGACAGGCGTCTATGACCGCATTATAAAGCTGAGAGGCGTACATTATCTGGCTCTCGTTGGTGACGGACTCGGTTTTGTATACCATGTCGCCGTCGATCCATATGCCGTTTGAGTCCAGCTGGCCCATGGCGTAGAACCGTGTGACGGCGTTTATCTGGCGGAAGGACTCCCGCAGGGGGAACTGGTCCAGAAGGTAGCTTTCCAGCTTGTCGGAGAACTCCCGGTTGAATACGGCCTTGGCCGAGACCTCCGGGGCCTGGGCCAGCTCCCGGCGCTCGGTGTTGCTGACGGCCCTGTCGGGGACTATGAGGTTCGCTATGGCCAGACCGAAGATCACAAGGGCGAAGGAGGCGACGGTCAGTATGTATTTTATCTTCTTCATGCCGGTACCCCCTTAAAATCTGAAGTAAAGAAAGGGATTGAAGGACCCGTTTATAATGAACGCCGTGGAGACGATTATAAGCGCCGCCGTGGCTATGGGCTCCAAAGCCGCCTTCGGCCACTCGGCGAGCTTGTTATAGAGCATTTTCGGTATGGGCGTGGCGCCGATAATGGCCACGATTATGGCCACGGCGTAGCTTCTGAGGTAATAGACCGCCTCGGAGCTCACAAGGGGTATGCCCCCCGCGCCGAAGAGTCCCCCGATGTCCGCGATAACGCCCTTGAGCCCCGCGGCGTTGAAGACCACAAAGCTGAGGACCACTAAAAACAGGACATAGAGGTGCGAGAAGAAGGCGGGCATCTTTTCAAGGACCTTCCCCAGCCACAGCTTCTCGATGATCAGCAACACCCCGAACATCACGCCCCAGAGGACGAAATTCCACTCCGCCCCGTGCCACGCGCCGGTGAGTATCCACACCACGGCTATGTTCCGAAGCCACTTAAGCTTCGTCGTCCTGTTGCCGCCTAAGGGGATGTAGACGTAGTCCCTGAACCAGCCGCCCAAGGTCATGTGCCAGCGCCGCCAAAACTCGGTGATGGATTTTGAGATGTAGGGGTAGTTGAAGTTTTCCGGGAATTTAAAGCCGAACATGGCCCCAAGGCCGATGGCCATATCCGAATAGCCGGAGAAGTCGAAGTATATCTGCAACGCGTAGGCCAGGGCATAGAGCCAGTAAAAGAGCACCGATTTGTCGGTGGAATCTCTGAATATCTGTGTAAGCTCCCCCATGACATTGGCGATGAGCACCTTTTTCCCCAGTCCGAAGGCGAAGCGACGGATGCCCAGGGCCATGTTTTCAAGGGTGAGCTTTCTGTCCTCCAGCTCCGCCGCCACGTCCACATACCTGACGATGGGCCCGGCGATGAGCTGGGGGAAGAGGCACACGAAGGTGGCCATAGTCCCGAGGTCTCGCTGGGCGTGTGCACGGCCACGGTAGACGTCGATGGTGTAGCTCATGGTCTGGAAGGTGAAGAAGCTGATACCGATGGGCAACGGCACGCCGGTCTTGGGTATGGAGGTGCCCAGAATGGCGTTCACCGTGCCGATGAGAAAATCGGTGTACTTGAAAAAGCCAAGCATACCGAGGTTTATGACTATGGAGGAGATAAGGGCTATCTTCGCCTTTTTCTCGCCCCGGTGCTTTTCTATGTATATGCTGTGGAGCCAGTCCGAGATGGAGGAGAATATGAGCAAAAGCACATATATGGGCTCCCCGAAGAAGTAAAAGACGAGGCTGGCTATCAAAAGCACGTAGTTTTTGCACTTGACCCCCGGCGCCAGGGCGTAGAGGAGCAAAACTATGGGCAAAAACGCGTAGAGGAATGTGGCTCCCGAAAATAACATGGGCGTCTCTCCCTAACAAAGATTTTTGGATTATCGAAAAGGGCGGGTTTGGAACCCGCCCCTACGGCGATTATTTGGGTTTTGGTCAGGCATTGAAGGCGTCGATGAAGGTCTGGGCGTCAAGACCCAGCTCGCTGGAGGTCATGACAAAGAGGATGAGGCCGTCCTTCACGGCGGAGCCCACGGAGTCGGCGGTCATGCAGATCATCCAGCCGGGGTTGGCGTTGGAGTCAAGGTCGGTCTTGAGCTTCTCAATGTCGGTGCCCTCGCCGGGCTGGATGAGCAGGACCACATGGGCCTGACCCATTATGGGCTGGTTGACGGCGATTTTGGCGCCGGCGGGGACGTCCATGTTGTTGAACCAGTTCTTGAAGAGCCCGTCTGTCTCAAAGCCGTTCTCCTGCAGAGCGGCAAAGGAGGTGGTCTCCACGGGCATTTCCCCGGTCTTGCCGTCGCATATGGCGGTGAGCTTTGCGACAAGCTCCTCGTCCGTCAGGTTCGACGTCGCGCCGCCCTTGTCCCCGTTGCCGCCGCAGGCCACTAAAGCCAGCGCCAGCACAAGCGCCAGTGTCAAAGCGATTACCTTTTTCATTTTTCATTTCTCCTTTTGATTTGATTATCTCAGCCATTGAACGCGGCGATAACTGCGTCCGCGATCTCGGTGGATGACATTACAAAAAGCACAAGCCTGTCCTTAACGGCGTACTGGACGGACTCGGCGGGACCGCCGCAAATCGTCCAGTTGGGATCAGCGTTGGCGTAGAGATTTTTCGCGTAATCCGCGGCGTCCTCACCATCGGGGACTTCTATGAGCATGACTACATGCTTATCGATGTTGAAGCTGGGCAGGTTCATCGCCACGCGCATACCTTCGGTGTAGGTGACCTTTCCGCCAAAATAGTTGGTGAAGGAGCCTGAGTTCCTCAGCGATTCCGTAAAGCATGCTTCGGATACGATGCCCTCGCAAATGGCGGTCAGCTTGTCGACCAAATCTCCAGCGTCGGTCACCGGCACGTCCTGCGTTTCCCCTCCGCCGTTACCGCCGGGGGTGATTATACCGCCCGGCCCGAGCTGGAAGCCGGGGCCAAGAGGTGGATGGCTCTCACTCGGCTCAGTGGCGGGAGGCTCCGTTGCCGGGGGATTTGTGGCCGGAGGCTCTGTGGCCTGGGGTTTAGTCTCCGGGGGCTGGGTGTCAGCGGGCTTGGTCTCGGGAGGCTCGGTGTCCGTGGGCTTCGTGGCCTCGGTGGGCTCGGTAGCCTCGCTATCCGTAGGCTCCGTGGCATCGGTCTCGGTGGACTTGCCGCACTTTCGGCCGCGCACGTCGATGACCTCGCGGAACCGGCGCAGGCCCGTGTCGCG